>JAGRLM010000384.1 GCA_020441795.1 Nitratireductor sp. | reverse complement strand
GCAATTCCAATTGCCCGGGATTTTTAACGCCCCTGAATTCTTCGGGCAACGGACCGCACCGACCTGATTGGCTGCAAACGCCCCTGTCGGTCAAGAACGGAAAGTGCGGTCCAGACCTTTTGCAGAAGCCAAGGCTTCCGCTTTCTCCAGAAACCCTGTCAGCAATGGCAGGGTTTTTGGCGTTATGGGGTAGCTGGCGGGATCAGGTGAACAGGAAATCACCGCTGTTTGCTTCAAGCTGAGCCTGCGTCACGCCATAGAAGGTGATGGCATCGGCACCAAAGGCGACCGTGACATTGGCCCCTCCGTCATAGAGCGTCAGGTCGGAAAACTGCGTCAGGCCAGCGACCGCGTTGAAGCGGACCTGGTCGATGCCGAGCTCGAAGTCATAAACGGCATCAAAGCCCCAATTGGCATCGAACTCGAATGTATCCACCGCTCCGTCAAAGGTGGAGGGCATGGCACCCCACATCAGGTCGTTCTGGGTGCCGCCATTGATCACGTCAGCCCCGACGCCACCGAACAGGAAGTCGCCTTCCGAGCCGCCATAGATATGGTCATCGCCTTCCTGGCCAAAGGCAACGTCGCCATTGGCCTCGCCATAGATCCAGTCATTGTCCCATTCGCCATAGAAGGTGTCGGTATCGATGCCGCCATACATTTGATCGTCACCATAGCCGCCGATCAGCACGTCATCGCCCGCGTCGCCATACAGTGTGTCGTCGCCTTCTTCGGCGCGCAGCCAGTCAGCACCCTCATTGCCATGCATGGTGTCACCCTCTGAGCCACCCCACATGTAGTCAGTGCCCAGACCACCATTCATGATGTCGGCACCTTCCTCCCCGAACATCAGGTCGTTGCCGTCATCACCATTGATGGTGTCTCCATCCGCTCCGCCATAGAGCCAGTCTCCGCCATCTCCGCCATTGACAGTGTCCGCGCCAAGGCCTGCATAGATATAATCAACCTCGCCGCCGCCATACAGCGTGTCGGCATGATTGCTGCCGCTGATGAAATCCGAATGTTGACCACCTTCGAATTCCACAGCGCCCGTGGCGGCCGAGCCGAAAAAGGTGAACTGCATGTTGCCGATGAGTGAATCGTGCAGGGATGACACTCCGCCATCAAGCAACTGCAATGCCATCTGGTAGAATACGGCATCGAAATCCAGACCCGTGATCGAAGCCTGCAGAATGCCGTCATAATACATGTTGATGGTGTCGATCGTTCCGCCGGTAAAGCCATCCAGGCCGAAGGTGAAGCCGGTACCGACGAGTTCTGCAGTCCAGTTCGGGTCAACCTGGCTTTGCAAATCGACCTGGGTTGCGGTTGTCGAAACGGCATCGGAGTTGAGAATGGCATCATCGTAAATGTTGCCGATATAGCCTGCTGCGAATTGCTCGATTGTAACAGCGTTTGGCGGTGGTGGTGCAACCGGTGTTACGGTCATGCTTGCAAGGTCAAAGCCATCAGCGTCGGCGTTGTCCCATTGGCCCCAACTGATCAAGACATCGCCATTGCCCAGAACTTCCATCGCTCCGCCGAATTCGGCCGAGCTGCTGGTCCCAACCTGTGTGGGCGCTGTCAACGGAACACCAATGGCATCGAATTGCTGATACCATACTTCTGCTGCCGCGATGCTGTTCACGTCGTCGCCGCCATTGTCGCTGACATTTGCTGCCCAGGCGAGCATGAAGCCGCCACCGGGCAATACAACCGGCTCTGCCACAAAGCCGATATTCGCACTGAAATAGACCGGGATGGTTTGGCTGACGGATCCGTTGTCGCTGCCGATGGCGAAGTACAGGCCGTCGCGCTGACCGGGGTCGTCGTTAACCTGGACCCATGTGATCAGGAAATTGCCGGAGCCGATGTCGAGGATGTTTTCACGGTCGGTATAGTAAAAATCGTGCCCGCCAGCTGAAACGGGATCCTGCATGGCACCTTCTGAAACAGTCAGGCTGTGGAGCAGGGTGCCTGAATTGCGGATTTCGACTGCAAAGGCCTCATTTGCGTCCCAGTTCGCAATGACCGTATTGCCGGTGGTGAGTTCCTCGTAGCCCGCGAAATCCGAGGATGCCAGAAAGGTCGCAGGGGATACGGCCCCGGTAACCGCGGCGTCGATGCTATAGGCCGCATTGGTCGTGCCGCCATTGAAGGTCTGGACATTCTGGTCGAAGATCAGGGTGACGGTGCCATCACCATTGTTGATGACGTCCTGCAAGTCGAGATTGACAGACAACAGGATGTCGCCCGGGTCGACCGTGTAGACCCCGCCGGTGATGACCACATTGCTGAGTAGCGGGGTGCCGGATGCCGAGAAGGTGCAAAGCACCAGTTGCTGCTCGGAGGTGGCGAAGTCGACGCCGAACACTGCGATTGTGCCATCGGGCAATTGTGCAATGTGGTGGTCGTCAAAACCCGGGGCAACCAGCAGTTCATCCGCGCCGGTTGGTGTGCCGGTATTGTCGAGGATTCGCAAACGCTGTTCGAAGGTCAGGTTTCCTGCACCATCGTCAACAAGATGCCAGTAGAGCTGGGCGATATTGCCATTGGCAAGGGTGGTATCGAGAAATGGCACTTCATGGCTTACGGAAACTGGGGCTTCGGGTGTGAAGGTCGCCGTCATGACGTCAAAACCATCGGTGTCTGAGGCTGTCAATTCACCCCAGGTTATGGAAACATCGCCATTGCCGAGCTCTTCGAATGACGCGAAGAATTCCTGGCTGCCGACACTTCCAAGTTCCATGACCGAGCCCAGCGGCGTGCCGTTGGCTGCATAATGCTGCATGTAGACCTGGCCGCCGAGGAAATTGCCTGTGTCATTGACATTCCAGCTGAACAGGAAAGTGCCATTGGAAAGCACGATCACGTCATACTGGAATTCGATACCGGGCGTGGCCGAAGTCACCACTGCGGTTGTCGGAACGACAATCGACTCGCCTGAATCCTTGGTCGGATCGAGGATGGTGAAGAAAATGCCGTCCCCGTCGTTTGTGTCGTCAAAAGAGTCGAAATACCAGCTTGCCAGGACATTGCCGTTCGGCAATTCGACCAACTGAACACCATCAGCCTGTCCGTCAGGATTTCCCGGTACAACTCCATTGTCGATCAGGTGAGACCAGTAGAGCCCGGACGAGGTTCCCTGGCTACCATCGATGAACTTCACTTGCAGTCCATTGACATATGACGCTGTGACCGGATCGTAGTAATAGGCGGTTCCGAACACGGCATAGGTGCCGTCCGACAATTGCAGCCAGGTGCCCATTTTCTCGTCGAGGATCATGGTCGTGTCGTCAATGTCATCGGTGACGACACCGGTCGCACTCATGTGCAGTTCGTGGGTTGAATACAGCTGTTCCGTATTTCCCGATGTAGTCTCGGTTTGCTGGCCCTGCAATGACAATACAAGGTCAATGCTGCCATCTGAATTCTGCGTTGCGCCTTGAAGATCCACGTCGACCCAATCGAGCGTGTATCCGGAAGGCGGTGTATAAGTGATGGCGCCGACTGCGGCTTCGTCGCCATAAGTGGCGCCGGCATTCATGTCGAAGATATGATAATCCGTCTGGCCGGTGTCGCCTGAACCGGAAAGCATTACAACGGTGCCGTTAGGCAGTTCGAAAATCTGATCGGGGAAAAATCCTGTGTCAAATCCGGCAATGGCAAGTAGCTCGATATCGGTGCCGCTGACCGGTGCCCCGTTGCTGTCGATCTGGCTTGCCCGCACCGAAAAGCCACCATTGCCGCCATCATAGGTAAAATCAAGCGAGCCATAGATTTCCAGAATGTTGCCGCTGGCGAGGGTCAGGGCGACAATCGGAATCTCATCATCGGTGCTGGTGGAATTGATCTGAACAGGTGTTGAAGAAATGGTCAGCATGAAGGTCCCCTGCAAAAGAATTACTGGTTGTATTACGTAGGGTTAACAAACCTTTAACTTGATTGCAAAGGCTCAACTGAAATTGTTTTTCCTGTCGGAATCCTGTTGTCTGGTGTCATCTGCTCACGACGAAGGCCGCGCGCTTGATGCAGTTGGCAGGGGGTCATGAGCCTCAGTCTGCACAATAAATGGGCAAATCTGTATATGTTATAAAAACAGGCATTTTTTGATGCGCTGCACAAGAAACAGCCGAATCTCGCTGCTGCATGAAGATGCAATGGCAGATGGAAGCAATGGGCGATTTGCTTAACATTTTGTTAATATTGAGATTATTAGGCAGCGAATGAACTTGGCATGGAGCTTGCTCCGACTTTTGCGGCGCAACAAGAAACAGGGAGTTTCCCATGCTGAAGAAAGCCAGAAATACCGTGGCAGGTCTTGCCACACTTCTCGCAGTCACATCCTCCGCCGTCATTGCCAATGCCGCTGATACAATCAAGGTCGGCATTCTGCATTCGCTTTCGGGCACAATGGCCATTTCCGAGACAACGCTCAAGGACGCCATGCTGATGCTCATCGATGAGCAGAACAAGAAGGGCGGCCTCCTGGGCAAGCAACTTGAAGCAGTGGTGGTTGATCCAGCCTCCGACTGGCCGTTGTTTGCCGAAAAGGCCCGCGAACTCATTGCCGCTGACAAGGTGTCGGCAGTTTTTGGTTGCTGGACTTCGGTTTCGAGAAAATCGGTGCTGCCGGTGTTCAAGGAACTGAATTCGATCCTGTTCTATCCTGTTCAGTATGAGGGCGAGGAAAGCGAACGAAACGTCTTTTACACGGGTGCCGCACCAAATCAGCAGGCCATTCCCGCCGTTGATTACCTTATGAAAGAAGAAGGCGTCGAGCGCTGGGTGCTTGCTGGCACAGACTACGTCTATCCGCGCACGACCAACAAGATCCTGGAAGCCTATCTCAAGGCCAAGGGTGTCGCGGAAGAAGATATCATGATCAACTACACGCCATTCGGCCATTCCGACTGGCAGACCATAGTTTCCGAAATCAAGGCCTTCGGCTCGGCCGGCAAGAAGACCGCCGTTGTGTCAACAATCAATGGTGATGCGAATGTTCCCTTCTACAAGGAACTGGCCAATGCCGGCATCAAGGCCGAAGACATTCCTGTCGTGGCCTTTTCTGTCGGTGAGGAAGAACTGGCCGGCCTCGATACTGCTCCACTCGTTGGCCACCTGGCGGCATGGAATTATTTCATGAGCGAAGACACGCCTGAAAATGCCGAGTTCATCAAGACATGGCACGCCTTCATCAAGGACGACAAGCGCGTGACCAATGATCCGATGGAGGCGCATTTCATCGGCTTCAACATGTGGGTCAAGGCCGTTGAAAAAGCGGGAACGACTGATCCTGATGCCGTGATTGCAGCGTTGCCGG
>JAGRLM010000383.1 GCA_020441795.1 Nitratireductor sp. | reverse complement strand
GGAACCAGTTCGCTTGTCAGCCAGATCGAACAGGTTGGCGTTCAGCTTTCCACGGAAATCGGCGGCCTCATTGCGCGCCTTGGCACATCGAGCGCAGGTCTCGACGAGAATATCCAGCGCGCCGGCCAAAGCCTGCGCGAACTGGAAAAGAACATCACAGACGGTGCGGCTACACTCGCGGAATCGGTCGAGCGCGCCTCGATCAATACCGAAAATGCCCGCCAGGTTGCCGAGCATACCGCAGAAGCGGTGAGCGAGAATTCAGAATATCTGTTACAGAACATGTCGTCGCTGGCGATCCGCTTCGAAAACCAGGGCAAGGAACTGCGCGATGCTGCACAGCTGGTCACCAATGCGCAGGTATCACTCGCAGAGGCCATTGATACGCGCCGCGAGCCGGTGGAGCGTCTTGCAGCCGACCTGACCGCGCGCACGATGAACCTCGAGAAGTCGATGGACGGCTTCTCCTCGGCGCTTGCCGGCCTGATGAACGACATGACAGAAAAGGCGAGCGCTGCGGGTGCAAATCTCAATCACGAGGTTCGCACGGCCTTTGAGCAGACGCTGGCACGGCTGTCGGAAACAGCGGCAGCGATGCGTCAGTCAACTGCCGAAATCAACCAGGAACTCGAATATACCCGCACGCAGATGAAACGCGGCATCCTGGAATTGCCGGAAGAAGTCACCCAGTCCGCCGACACAATGCGCCGCGTTCTCGTCGACCAGATGTCAGCCTTGCGCGAATTGTCGGAAATCGTCACACGGTCGGGCAAGACGCTGGATATTGCGGCTGCCTCCACGCCTGCGCGTTCGGGCTATAACCGTCCGGCGGAACCTGCGGCCCCTCGCCGTCCGTCTGCACCAGCCTTCATCTCGGCGCCGCCAACAGCACCGGTTCCACAGCCAGCTCCACCGCCGCAGCGTGCTGCAGCACCGGTGGCACCGGCCCCCGCCCGCGCGCCGGCACCCGATATCCGCACACAGGCACCGCATACAGCTCAGGCACCACAGGGCCGCGGCGAACCCAGGGGCGGATTGCGACTTGACCCCCTTGCCTCGGGAACCGCCGAAAAGCAGGCGGAGCGTCCGCGTGATGCAGGTGGCGAAAAGTCCGGATGGGTAAGCGACTTGTTGCGCCGTGCATCCAGCGAGGATGATGCGGAACTCGATTACAGCGACAACTATGCAGCACCACAAGGCCGTGCCCGCCAGGACGCAGCCTATGCTCCGCCGCGGGCGCAGTCAGGCGCCGACAATCGCTCGCCGCTCCATGTTGTCGAAAGTCTGAATTCACTGTCGATGGACATTGCCCGCGCGATTGACCATGAGGCATCGGTTGAACTTTGGGACCGCTACCAGCGTGGCGAACGCAATGTCTTCACACGCAGGCTCTATACCCTGCAGGGCCAGCAGACATTTGACGAAATCAGATCCAAATATGCCCGCGAGCGGGAATTCCGCAGCGCGGTTGACCGCTATATCGCGGATTTCGAGCGGCTTCTGAAGGACGTTTCCAAGAACGACCGCGACAACATCATGACGCAGACCTACCTCACTTCAGATACAGGCAAGGTCTACACGATGCTGGCCCATGCAGCCGGAAAACTCGGAAGCTGAGACAGTTCTCAAGTTGAAGAAAACAAAAAACCCGGTCAGCACGCTGACCGGGTTTTTTCTTGTCCCGAGAGTTTCCGGTTTCGATACGATCCGGATTATTCGTCGTCGTCGGTCTTGGTCAGCTCTTCCTGGCTGATCGTCTTGTCGGTCACCTTTGCCTTGGAGACAATGTGGTCAATGACCTTGTCTTCATAGAGTGGCGCACGCAAGCCGGCTACAGCATCGGGATGCTGGCGGAAATATTCGAACACCTGCTGTTCCTGACCCGGATAGCGGCGAACCTGATCATAGACGGCACCCTGCAGTTCCTCGTCCGTCACCTGAATGCCAGCCGTTTCGCCGATATGTGCAAGCACGAGACCGAGCCGCACGCGGCGCTCTGCCAGTGTCTGGTACTCCTTGCGGGCTTCTTCCTCGGTGGTTTCCTCGTCTTCGAAGCTCTTGCCTGCGCGTTCCAGTTCACCAGTCACCTGACCCCAGATGTTGTCAAATTCCTGGGTAACCATCTTCTGCGGAAGTTCCATTTTGGTCTGCTCGTCGAGCTTGTCCAGAACCTGGCGCTTTACCCGTGCGCGGGTGAAGGAACCAAAACGGCTTTCAATCTGGCTACGAACCGCTTCGCGCAGTTTTTCTGCACTTTCCACACCCAGCTGCTTGGCAACTTCATCGTTGATTTCCAGCTTTCCGGGCTTGTCGACCTTCTTCACGGTCACTTCGAATTCCGCGTCCTTGCCAGCCAGATGGGCTGCCTGGTATTCGGCGGGGAATGTGACCTTGACGACAACGCTGTCGCCAGCCTTGGTGCCAATCAACTGTTCTTCAAAACCGGGAATGAAACGTCCTGAACCCAGAACCAGCGTGGCATCCTGATCAGCGCCGCCATCGAATGGCACGCCATCAACCTTGCCGAGATAGTCCATGGTGACACGGTCCTTGTCGGCGGCCTTGCCCTTCTTTTCCTCGTAGGGACGGGCATTCTCGGCGATCTGGCTGACTTGCTCATCGACTTCCTTGTCGGTGACTTCTGCCAGCGGCCGCTCGATCTCAAGCGCCTCGATATCGGGAGCCGTGATCTGCGGCATGACTTCATAGACCATGGAGAATTCGAAATCGGCCTCGCCATTGAGAATGGCTTCTGCTTCCTTTTCGTCTTCCGTCATGGAAATTTCGGGCTGCTGCGCAGCGCGCTCGCCGCGATTGACCAGGATTTCGCCGGTCTGCTTGTTGATCATCTCATTGACGATCTCGACCATCGCCTGACGGCCATAGACCTTGCGAAGATGCGACATCGGCACCTTGCCCTGGCGAAAGCCGTTGAGCTTTACCTGGCCCTTGATCTGCTCCAGACGCTCGGCAAGACGGCTCGACATGTCGGCCTTGTCTACCGTGATCTTGAGTTCGCGCTTCAGGCCTTCATTGGCCGTTTCGGTTACCTGCATCCTCTTACCTATCGCTTGCCTTCCTGACAGGAAGCATATCGCCGCGGCGATATACGGTTGCCTGTCCCGGATGGGTTGGAAACTCCTGTGGCATGGTGCGGGTAGAGAGACTTGAACTCCCACGCCTTGCGGCACCAGAACCTAAATCTGGCG
>JAGRLM010000382.1 GCA_020441795.1 Nitratireductor sp. | reverse complement strand
AGCAAGCTACCCCAAAGTCCAAGATAGACGAGGCCTGCGAACTGGCCGCTTTTCATGCCGAGGACCGTGCCGCTGTCGCCATTGGCAATCAGCAGGATGGCGGCAGCGCCAATCACTGCGAAGATGATCCACAGGCTTCTCACAATTGCGTATCCTTGCTGTCAGGACCCGATGAGTGTCGCTCGCGCGCCATTCTGCTGCGGCGGGTTTCGCGTCGCGGCTTGCGCTTGATGGTCGCAAGCCGGGCTGGCAAGGCGGACATCAGGAAATCCCGTTCGCGGTCCGAATAGCTGGTCCAATGCGATATTTCATCGCCTGTGCGACCGCATCCGAAGCAGTAGCCGGTTTCCATGTCGATCGAGCAGACCAGAATGCAAGGCGATTTCATCGGGCAGGGTTCCATTTCGAATTGTCTATTCAAGTAGCAATTTGCGAGCGAAAGACAACACCGGGCGATGAAATAGGGTCATATCGGTTTGTGCGTTGCAATACGGGATCAAAAACGGATAGACGTCACGATGAATGAACGAGGAGTTCGACATGACGAAATCAGGGCCGGTAACAGGCTTGCCCTTCGATGATATCAGGGCTGTTGTTGCATCTCTGTCTGACGGCGATGAGAGGGCAGTGGATGCCGTGCGCTCGCGAAACCTGCAATTGTTTGGTGCTGGTGGTGCCGGTCGGCTCGGTGACTTGTGCGAGTGGCTGGCGGAGTGGTCAGGCAAGTCGCCATCGGTAACAAGGCCGCTCGTGGCGCTGTTTGCCGGAACCCACGGTGCGCAGGACGAAGCAGCAAGAGCCGATGTGCCGGAACAGGTTTCGCGCATTGCAGCAGGGGGTGCTCCGATCAACCAGATATGCTCGGCCCAGGAACTGGGGCTGAAGGTGTTTGACCTCGCATTGGCCTATCCGGTTGGCGATATTACCCAGGAAGCAGCGCTGAGCGAACGCGATTGCGCAGCCACCATTGCCTTTGGCATGGAAGCTGTGTCGGGCGGTATTGACCTGATGGTCGCCGGTTCGTGCGTGTCGGGTGCTGGATTTTCGCCAGCGGCGATTTTTCTTGCCCTGCATGGTGGCACGGCAGCGCAATGGGCGGGCAACAACGACGATGTGGCCATTGTAGAGGCTGCAATTGCGCTGCATGGCGCAGCGTCAAGGGATCCGCTGGAACTGTTGCGACGTCTGGGCGGACGCGAGACGGCAGCCATTGCCGGGGCAATACTGGCAAGCAGGGTGCAGCATGTGCCGATGTTTCTGGATGGTCCTCACGCAATGGCCGCAGCAGCAGTGCTCAAGGCGCTCAACCCTCATGCAATCGCCCATTGCCTGCTGGCGCAGGGCCATGGGACTGATGCCTGCAGGGCAATGGCGGATGCGCTCGAAATGCAGCCCTTGCTGGATTTCTCGATGCGGCTTGAGACAGGCGAGGGCGGTGCCCTGGCCATGACGATGGCCAAGTCGGCAGCCGCCATGCATGGTGCTGAATTGCCGGCGTGACCAGGCTTGCAGCCAAGCGGGGT
This sequence comes from Nitratireductor sp., assembly GCA_020441795.1. GTDB lineage: Bacteria > Pseudomonadota > Alphaproteobacteria > Rhizobiales > Rhizobiaceae > BOKV01. The sequence goes on along the minus strand of JAGRLM010000382.1, from coordinate 228 downwards.
GCTAAGCCGAATTGCGCATCGACAGGATGGATTTCGGCTTGGGCTGGCTCGCGCCTGCATTCTGCACTGGCGGCATGATTTCCAGCACCCGGGTGCGCGGGAAAGTGGCGATGACCTCGGTGCCCTCCCGAAGTTTCGAGCGCAGTTCGAACTTGCCGTCATGCATGTGCATCAGAGCCTGAACGATTGGCAGACCAAGACCCGTGCCCTGTTCGGCGCTCTTGATGG
>JAGRLM010000381.1 GCA_020441795.1 Nitratireductor sp. | reverse complement strand
TTGCCGTTCACTGCCGCCCAAAGCGACCGCCATACTGCATCCATGGACTGCAACTCGGAGGCTGGCGGCTCCTTCCCTTCGTCAAAGGCGGCCATGGTGATGCGGGCGATCTCGCGGCGGTAATGCTCGCAGTCGGCAAAGAGGATCATAACGGCCTTGGGTGATATCTCCGGATCGCCTGAATATCGGCGGCGCCAAACCTCATGGTAGGCGTGCTGCATCATCGTAAGGAAGTCGCGGGCTTCCTCTATGAACTTCAAATCCTGATCGGTCATGACCGGATTCTAGCAAGCCAGCGAAAAACTGGAATCCCCAAAAGCAAAAAATCTGATCAATGAAGCCGCAATCGCCTGATCGGACATACTTGTCCGATGCCAAGCATCACAGTCCCGCCTGCACCTATCCCCTAGGTCAGTTCAAACTCGGGGGGGTCTCGGCGCTTTGGCTGGCTGGCCTTTATCCGGCCGCATGAAATACGGTACCAACACGCGGGCAACAGCGATACCGTCACCGTGATAGCGGAAATAGATGTCGTGCTTTTGGGTTCGAAAGCGCCGGAATTCGAAACCGTCACGCGAATAGCGTCTGCTGATCCCTTTGCCATCGGCAATCATCCGGACATATGCCGTGACATCCTGCGCATAGGCTTCACCATAGGCCTGCGCGATAGCCGACAGGTCATTGTTCGCCTGACGCGATAAAGCAACCTTTTCGCCCTGTGTGCTTGCCTCCGCATCCTGAAAGCCTGCCAAAAGGATGGCCGCGAAGCGCTTGGTTCGTTCCTCAGGGACAAGCGCATTCCATCGGCTCTGCTGCTCATCTGTAGGTGCGGCGCGTGGCAGGATGTCGTCGTCAATGGTCATGGCATTCTTCCTCAAGGCGACGGCTAGTAGGGCACCTTGCTCCAGTTTTCGAAATGCGGGCTGTAAACATCATCCAGCAATTCGCCCGCGATCTGTTCGACCGTCCAATGGGGTTCCTCAAAGGGCAACCCCAGACGCCGCGCGCACAGATATGTGCGGTTCAGCGTATCGGCCTTCAGCCTGTCATAGGTATGTTAATCGATCTCAATCGTGATCCTGATGGTCTTTTTCATACAGCTTCCAACTCCTCCCGCGCCTTCAATGCCCTGCTCAAGGTCAAGGCCGACACATCAAATGTCTGCGCCATCCCCGAAATGGTGTCAGTGCCTGCTTCCAGCTTGTGGGCGGCATGATCGACCTGGGCGGGCGTCAGTTTCTTCGGCCTGCCGATATGCTTGCCGCGCCGTTTGGCAGCGGCCATGCCAGCCTTGGTGCGCTCGCGGATTTGTTCTCTTTCAAACTCGGCAAACACCGCAAGCTGCCCATAGACCATGCGCCCGACCGATGTCGTCGTATCGATGCCCTGCGTCAGGGAAACGAAATCAACGCCTCTTTGGCGAAGATCGTCCAGCAACATCAGCAGGTGGATCGTTGAGCGCCCGAGCCGATCGAGCTTCCAGACGACGAGCGTGTCGCCGGCCTGCAATTCTGCAAGAACCTTGGCCAGCCCTTTGCGTAAAACAAGGGTTCCCGAAACCCCGTGATCGCCGTAAACGACCTCGCACCCTGCCGCCTTCAGGGCGTCAATTTGCAGGGCTTCGGTCTGGTCATCGTCGGACACGCGCACATAGCCAATCTTCATTGGCGAATTTTGCCCGACCCTTTTGATCGCTTCAACAATATTTTGGTATTTATTTCAGTAAGTTGAGCGTTGGCATCGTTCCAAATAATGCCCTCAAAAGGCTTCCCTTTTGAAATCGGCTTTCACAGCCGTTTTGAGCGTCTTTTCTTTTTATAAGAATCCATTTGACCGCTGATTTCAAGAGTCTAACCCATTGATATGTCAATATTATCAAAAGGGAACCCTTTCTTTCTGGGAGCGATTTCGATGTCGAATTTTCACTGGGATCATATGCGAGGATCGTCGGGGGATTCTTCAGCCCCCGGCTGGGGCGGCTATCTCGGCCACGAAAAGCATCGCCAGCAACAGGACCGCGAACGGCTCCGCCATTCAAATGAGGCTGCGGAACGTCTTCACGGTAGCAGCGGCGGCGGCAGTGAGTTTCTGAGCGAGTTCAACGTTTTCCAGCAGATCATCATCTGTTGCCTAGGAATCTTTGTCATTGCCCCTTTCGTGCTTGTGGTTATGACCACTGATGGTGGCTGGTCGCACATCGACCCCGCCTACAGAAGCAGCGTCCTATGGGCATTTGGCACAGGTCTTTTGCTGTTTCTTCTTGTCACGCCGGCTTTCTGGATGGCCGTTGTTTCGGTCCTGGGTTTGGGCGCCGCGCAGATATTTGCCACAGGCGAAGCCAAAGCGGAATTCCATAATGAGTTCACGAGCGGCGGCACCATCTCGGAGACGGCGGCAGCTGCCTTCACCTTTGGACTGCTCAGCATTATCTATCTAACCGGTTGCGGCGAACTACTTTCCGACGTGCCGCTCGGTACAGCACAGAGCGCTGTGCCGAGTGCAGCGGGAACGGACGAGATGCCGATCTGGATCGCCATCCTTTTGGGCGGGGGCGGTTTCCTTGGACTCGCTGGTTACCACCTCTCGAACACCTACTGGAAAACAATCGGAAAGCTGGAGCCGCGCTTGGTGGCGCAGGCGTCGCCCAAGCTCAACAGGCTGATGAGCGGCCTCGCCATTGGATATCAGGCCATACTTGTTTTTCTGAGCAGCGCCTTGGGTTCGGGCGCTGTTATTGGTCTGAGCATCGCGCTGGCAGGCCATTTATTGGATCTGGATACGTGGGCGATTCTTGAAAGCAGCCGCGTTTTGCTGGTTATCGCACCCACCGTGATCGGACTGATCGCTTCCATAGTGGCTGGACGCAAAACATCGCGTCTCCTCAGGCAGGAACTAGCGCGGCAAATATCGCGGGGCGCAACTCCCGCGGCGGAGTAGCGCCCGTCCAACGATAACGGATCTCTTATCGAGGAGTTTGCGGCTTGTCCTGTTCAAAGCGAATGAAATTTTGTGCTGCTGCGCTTGCGTTTATCTTCGGTACGGGCGGACAGGTGCATGCCGCAAAGTTCCACGAAGACGACGTGACGTCGGCGATGATCGCCATGGAACTCGCTTTTTCTCCGTTGTACTACGAAACGGATTCCGGCACCGTCTGCACGCTGAACGTCACGGATATTCTGGGCGACACCTATGTCATCGATTTCAGGTTCGTGGACCCCGACAAGACGCAGATCAATGATGATCTTACAGTCGTCCGGTACCATGCGCTCTCTGATGGCGGCGTCCTGAACTACGAGAACAAGCCTATTCCCCTTGTGGAGTTCGAAACCGAACCTGAACTGATCACAAAGGCGGAAAGAGCCGATTTCGCGGCGGTTTTCAAGGCTTCTGTCCGCACGCTGCATGACCATTGCAGTGATCCAAAAGAGGCCGAAGACCCGATCAAGGAGAGCCAGAAAATCGTGGCACTTCCGATGGACCTCCTCACCTACGAAAGCCGTTTCGTAGACACTTGCCACCTTGAAATCACGCACCGGAAGACAGGTCAGGTGCGCAGCATCGACCTGGCCTCGATCAATGCCCCCGAAACCCGCATTCTGGCTGACGGCTCGAAGGTCGTGTTTGTCGGCGACGGTTCGGACATAACGCAATCGGAAAACGGCACCGTCGACAGGATCGAATTGGACACCGGAATTCCAAAAGCCATTCAGAGGGGAAGCCTTTCCGAAACTGATCGGGACAACATCATCCGATCATTCCGCATCGCGGTGGACTTCCTGCACGGCCAATGCGCCAAGTGAAAGGCGAGGCTTCGCGGAACCGCTAAGCTTGCGGCGCGAGCATTGCGATTGACTGGCAAGAGTTGACGGTGGTTACACCACTCGCCGCGTGGGCACCGCCGCCCGCGCGGCGCGATTTTTTCATAAGCCAAACCGCCCGAAGCTGTTTGCCTCGGGCGGCCTTGGAAGAAACCATCAATCATGCGAAGTGCTTCCTGATTTCCTGCAAGCGCTCAACGGCATCGATACCGCCGCGCTTGGTATAGCCTCGCATCGGAAACTCCATATAGCGCGGCTTCCAATCCTTCTTACCGCTCGACCGCGTGCCGTCCAGACAATCGCTGATGATTTTCTTCTGCACCTTGGCGGTCGATGACAGATGCGCTTCTGCACTGGCCTTGCCTGCAATATCCTTCACGCAGGCGTTGATCGCTTCCTTGTCGCGCAGCAGATCGAGGAAGGTTTCATCAGGCGACCAATAGGCGGACATGTCAGTCCCGAGCATTGTGCCCAGCGCTTCGACCATACTGCTTCCTGAGGATAGCGTTTCGGCAACGGCGAAGGTGAGAACCGCCATCACATCCGCATCGCTCAAGGAAACCAGCTTGGCAAAGATCGCATGAAGATCGTTTGATCGTCCCCAATCTTCCTTGCGCGGCACAAGCGTTTCATCCTCGCCGCCTTCGATGGCCAGCAGGTCGCGAACACGCTGACGTTCTTCCGCAAAGGCACTTTCCGCCTTGTTCGTTGCAAGGCTTTCGTGGGTGGCATCGGTTGCGGCCTTCTGCCCATCGGCGCGAATGCTCCACAGTTCTGACCCTGCGATGATTTGGGCGACTGCCAGACGCAACGTGATATCGGGGCGGCCAAGCAGTTCCCTCCGCACGGCGCTATGACGGTGCAAGGCCAGATAGTTCTGCATGGGTTTGGTCAGTTCCGGCTTTTGCACTGAGGGGGCTTCCTCACCGCTAACGGCCTTTGACTTCCGCGCGGCTTCCTTCTCGGTCAGATAGCCTTCATGGAAGGTCACTTCGCCGCTTCTGGCGATCTGTATATAAACCCTGCCGCCGTCTTCCTTGGCGGTTGCCACATATTCCCATGATGCCCAATAGGCGCCGATATCCAGAATTGTGACATCGCTCCAGCCCTCGGTCAGATAGCGTTCCTTGGCCGTGGCGATGGCCTTGTTCTGGAGCGTCCAGAACTTTTCCGCATCGTCGAAATAGCTGTCTTCGCCGAACAGGTCGGACACGGTTGCCCCGTCATAGTCGGAAACATCGAACAACGCATTCTTGACGGGAATATCCGCACCGCCGAAGAGCCAACTTTTCAGGGCGCGACCGAAAGGCGCGTGATTGCTTTCGTCCGTGAACAGTTCCCACCATGCTTTTTGCTGGGTCTTGGTCGCCAGCGTCAAAGCCCGCACCGTGGCGGCGTCAATGTCCTCCTTGCGGTAGGCATTCAGGATAGGCGTAATAAGGTTGGCAATCGCCAATCGCTGTCTGACCAAGCGCTCGGTCA
>JAGRLM010000380.1 GCA_020441795.1 Nitratireductor sp. | reverse complement strand
TGCTCGCCGATGATGAAGGTGCCGGATGCCGGTAGCAGGTGATGGATATCGGCAACCCGACCGGCAAGCGTGTTTTCGATCGGGATCATTGCGAGATCAATGCTGCGTGCAGCCAGCGCGTTGAACACATCCTCGAATGTGTCGCAGGGAACGGCCTCCATATTGGGGAACACTTCACGGCTGGCGATTTCGGAATTTGCACCGCGCGCGCCCTGAAACCCGATCTTTCCCGTTCTGGCCTTGTTCATCTGTCCCGTCCTGCCCTCGGCATCATCCAGAAATTTTCGTTCATTGTTCGACTGTCATGGTTTGGCATTCAGGCAAGCATTGCCCGCGCCTTTTCGAGATCATGCGGGGTATCAACGCCCAGCGGCACGGTGTCAACAATGGCAATGTCAATGCGCATTCCCGCTTCCAGTGCACGCAGCTGTTCGAGCCGCTCGCGCATTTCAAGCGGTGACGGCTTCAGGCCGACAAACCGCTCGAGCGCGTCGCGGCGATAGGCATAAAGCCCGATATGATGGTAGAGGTCACCTTCGCCCCAAGGCGCGGTGGCGCGGGTGAAATAAAGCGCCCGCATGCGGTTTTCGCCGATGCCTGTTCCCACGGCCTTGACGACATTGGGGTTTGTGCGTTCCGCCTCATCGGTGATCACGGCTGCGAGCGTCGCGATATCGGCTATACTCCCGGCAAGGGTATCAAGGCAGTCGGCAATCAGCGCCGGTTCAATGGTCGGCAGATCCCCCTGCACATTGACGATGAATTTGTATTTGCCATCGGGGTCCAGCAGTGTGACTGCCTCCCAGATGCGGTCGGAGCCGGACTGGTGGTTGATGTCGGTCATGACGGCCTCGCCGCCATGGCGCTCGACTTCCGCCCTTACCCGTTCGTCATCCGTTGCAACCACGACGCGGCCAATTGCAGCCTCGCGGGCACGGTTGACCACCTGCACGATCATCGGGAGACCGGCAATATCAGCGAGCGGCTTGCCCGGAAGGCGGGTGGATGCCATGCGGGCAGGAACAAGCACGAGGGTTTCTTCGGCGGAAGGCGAGTGTTTCATTGGGCATACCAGGCAGGATATCGGCGCATTTCTTGCTGGCAAAACCAGCGAGTGTCAAAAAGTCTCACTTGATCAAGCCATACAGGCGTTGTAACGCACTGGCAAACCAAATAGCCATAGCATAAGCATGCGGGCCGTCGCCCTTCCCATGCAGTCCGGCGGGAGTTTCAAATGGACAGTTTCAAATTCAATCAGATCGCAATGGCCGTGCTGGGAACGGTATTCGTTCTGTTCGGCGTGTCGCTGATTTCCGAAAGCCTTTTCCACTCCGAAGCGCCGGAAACACCAGGCTATACGATTGCAGTCGCGGAAGGTTCAGGCGGCGAAACCACGGACACGGCGGATGCCGGTCCGGCCTATGAGCCGATCACAGCGCTTCTGGCGTCTGCCGATGTGGGTGCTGGCGAGACTGTTGCCAAGAAATGCGCCTCCTGCCACAGCTTCGAAAAAGGCGGCCCCAACAAGGTTGGCCCGGATCTTTATGCCGTTGTTGACCGCCCCATCGCCTCGCATGAAGGCTTCAGCTATTCGGCGGCTCTTACCGAATATGGCAAGGACAAGACCTGGACCTATGAGGAGCTGAACGGCTTCCTGTTCAAGCCCAAGGCACATGTCAAGGGCACCGCCATGGGCTTTGCCGGTCTTCCCAAGACAGCAGATCGCGCCAATATCATTGCATGGCTGCGCATGCAGGCAGACACGCCAGCGCCGCTGCCGCAATAAGTCGGCCTGACACAAGCCGGATTGAGAATTGCATGAAGCGGGCCGGACCAGTTCCGGCCCGTTTTCATTTGTGGGCACTTATCGCGCGACTGTGTAGCCGAGAGTCTTGCTCCATTGGCGTGAACGACTATGTTGGTCAGAACCGACACGTTCCCTGGAGGAAGTTCATGCCATTTCGCAATGTTGCCAAACCCTTTGTGGCTGCAATCCTCGCGCTGGCATTGGCGGGACCGGCTTCAGGCCAGGAAACGCAACAACAGGGCGAATGGGAAGCCGGGGGAACACTGATCGGAAGCCTGAAATATGGCGCTGATTTCAAGCACTATGATCATGTCAATCCGGACGCTCCCAAGGGCGGCACTTATCATTCGGCCATCCCGGGTGGATATGATTCCTTCAATCCCTTCATCGTGCGCGGGCGCGCGGCGGCGGGGCTGAACTATACCGGCGGGTTGCTCTACGACACGCTGTTTGAGCAATCCGTGGACCAGCCAAGCGCTTCACTGCCGCTGATTGCGGAAGCCTATCGCCATCCCGACGACTATTCATCTGCGACCTACCGCCTGAATGCCAATGCCAAGTGGCATGACGGGAAGCCGATCACGGCGGAAGACGTGATCTGGTCCCTGGAGGTCCTGAAGGAAAACCAGCCGCTTTACGCCAATTACTATCACAATGTGATCAAGGCCGAGAAGACCGCAGAGCACGAGGTAACCTTCACTTTCGACATCAAGGGAAATCGCGAATTGCCGCTGATCATGGGCGACTTGCCGGTGCTGCCAAAGCATTGGTGGCAAGGCAAGGACGCGCAGGGAAACAGCCGCAATTTTGCTGATCCGGTCAACGAGCCGCCGCTAGGCTCGGGACCCTACAGGATCGCGAAATTCGATATAGGCAAGGCCATCACCTGGGAAAGGGTGCCTGACTACTGGGGCGCCGATCTTGCCGTGCGCAAGGGACGCTACAATTTCGACCGGATCGACTTCACCTATTTCCTTGATGAAAACGCCCTGTGGGAAGCCTTCAAGAAGGGCGGAATTGCCGACACCAGAACCGAGAACCGGTCGCAACGCTGGGCGACGGAATATAATTTTCCGGCTTTCGGGCGCGGCGATGTGTTGCGCAAGGAGTTCGAGACGGTCTCGCCGGAGCCATTCCAGGGTTATTTCCTGAATACGCGGCGGGAGAAGCTGGCCGATCCGCGAATCCGCAAGGCGCTGACGTTGATCTTTGATTTCGAGAGCATGAACAAGACATTGTTCTACGGGCTCTACACACGCACGAACAGCTATTTCGAGGGTGGTGAATTGCAGGCTGAAGACGGCCTGCCGCAGGGCCGTGAAAAGGAAATCCTCGAGGAATATCGCG
>JAGRLM010000379.1 GCA_020441795.1 Nitratireductor sp. | reverse complement strand
AAAATCACCGGATCGCCAAGGTTGGTGGTGTTAAGGCTTCGCTAATGCGGGACATGCAAGAATGAACATTGATGCAGGCGTTCGCAATCAGGCCACAGTTTGATCGCAATCGCGCCTATACTGCGCCGCAGAACTTTCGGGGTAGACGGACGGAATGAGTCACGGGGAACAATCTTGGAAAGCCCGGCATGCCAAATTGCCTGGCTGTGCAGCCGTCCTTGCGCTGGCGGTTGCGCTGTCTGGCTGCAATCAGTCTACCCATTCGCCCGCGCCCAAGGCTGAAATCAACACCAAGACCAAATTCTCTGCCGCCGAATACGGCGTGAAGGGCAGTCCGCGTGTGACCGAGGCCCGAAATGTGCCCAAGGGCGGCGGTCGCTACCAGGTTGGAAAGCCCTACAAGATCAAGGGCAAGTGGTACAAGCCTGAAGAAAATCCTGAATATGCAGCCACCGGTATGGCGTCCTGGTATGGGCCGAATTTTCACGGCCGGTTGACGGCAAATGGCGAAGTTTACAACCAGTATGGCCTTTCGGCGGCGCATCCGACCATGCCGCTGCCCAGCTATGCTCGTGTTACCAATCTCGAAAACGGTTCCTCGGTGATCGTGCGGGTCAATGACCGCGGTCCGTATGCCCATGGTCGCATCATCGACCTGTCGGCAAAGGCGGCAAAACTTCTTGCCTATGACAAGAAGGGCGTAGCGAATGTCAAAGTAGAATATGTCGGCAAGGCGCGACTGGATGGCGAGGACGAAAAATTCCTGCTGGCGTCCTATCGTGGGCCTGGCGTGCCCGATATTGCGCCTGGCGCCACGCAGCCCGGAACCATGATTGCCATGGCAGAAGAGCCGCAGCCAGCAGCCCCGATCGCCAATGCGATTGCTGCCAATACCGGAAATCCGGATGGACTTGGCGGTCAGGAAATCCTGCTTGCTCAAATTCCTGTCCCGATGGAGCGTCCCTCGACCTATGACGGCATACCCTTCGATGTGCAATCATCCGAGCCGATCCTGACAGCATCGCTGCAACCGCTTGGCTATAGTGATGACAATCCGCTCAATCGCCGCGTTGCCAGGGCTTTCGATCTGATTGAAAACCCGGTGAATGCACCACGAGATGCGGACCAGAAGCCCGTCTCTGACAGCCGGGGTGACGCGTCGAAGGTCATTACCGTGCGGTTGGGAGTTTTCTCGGATGCCGCACTGGCGCAATATGCTGCGCAATCAAATGCAGATCTTGGCCTGACGAGGGTCACACAGATGCAGACCGGCCAGGGTCTTCGCTATGAAGCGCGGATCATGGCTGCCGGTGACGTCGTTGACAGCGTCATCGAGATTGCGCGCAAGCGCGGGTTACAGGCTGCAGTCGTAGATTAACCGGCACATCATTTCGTCTGAAACATATCAAAATTTCGGTCATTTCTTGAATCCCTTGTCGCATGGCTTTAAACAGGGCAGGGGCCGAACGAATATGGACGGATGCACCGATGAATTCCTTGCTTGTATTGTTTAGACGAATTCTACCTTTTGTTCTGCTGCTTGTTCTGTGCATACCAGCGCAAGCGCAACTCTTTTCGACAAAAGCCAAGCAGGCACTGTTGATCGATGCCGACACTAGTACCGTGCTTTTTGCCAAGGAAGCCGATGCGCAAATACCGCCTGCGTCGCTGGCGAAACTGATGACGATGGAGGTCGTCTTCAATTCGCTCAAGACAGGCCGACTGAAACTTTCCGACACGTTTTTCATCAGCGAGAATGCCTGGCGCAATGGTGGTGCCAACAGTGGTGGCTCGACAATGTTTGCGAAACTCAAGTCCGAAATTCCGCTTGAGGACCTTATCCAGGGCGTCATCATCCAGTCGGCCAATGACGCCTGCATTGCCATCGCGGAAGGGATGGCGGGATCGGAGATCGCCTTTGCCGGCTTGATGAATGAGCGCGCCAGGGAACTGGGGCTAAAGGGTTCGCATTTCACCAATTCGACCGGCCTGCCTGATCCGTTGCAGCATGTCACCATTTCGGATCTGGCCAGGCTTGCCCAGCATATTATCCACGAATATCCCGAATATTACCGCTACTACTCGGAAGAGGCGTTCACCTGGAACAACATTACACAGCGCAATCGCAACCCGTTGTTGCGGATGGGGATCGGCGCTGATGGCATGAAAACCGGTTTTACCGACGAGTCCGGCTACGCCATTGTCGGGACTGTCAAACGCGGCGAGCAAAGACTGATTGCTGTAATGAGCGGCATGAGCTCGGAGAACGAACGGGCTGAAGAGGCGCGCAAGCTTCTCGACTGGGGATCGCGTGCTTTCGAGCGCTTCAAGCTTTTTGATGACGGGGAAGTCATCGGGGAAGCGAGTGTTTTTGGCGGCGAGAAGTCAGGCGTCGGCGTCGCGGGCAAGGGACCTGTCGAGATTTACTTGCCGATCGGATTTCGGGACAAGCTGAAGGCGCGCATATCCTATACCGGGCCGCTGATCCCGCCCGTTGAAGCAGGAACACGGGTTGCAACACTGAAAGTGTGGATCGGCGATACGCTGAGCCAGGAAACACCACTTTACGCCAGTGAAACGGTGGAGCAGGGAGGCTTGCAGCGCCGCGCAATCGATGCCATCAAGGAATTGTTGCTGGGTCGCCTGCCGCTTTGACATTCGTCAGGGCAGGATATGCCTGATGAAACTGATTTCCTGTGCCGTCCAATTGCGAAGGTCTAGCGGTGCCTCCCAAATCCACCAAAAAAACGGAAGCCCGGGGCCTGTTCATCACCTTCGAAGGGGGTGAGGGTGCTGGTAAATCGACACAGATCAAACTGTTGCAAAAGGCACTCGAAAAGGACGGCTTCAAGGTTGTCGTGACGCGTGAGCCCGGCGGCTCGACTGGCGGGGAAGCAGTGCGCCATGTACTTCTTTCGGGTGCGGCTGAACCGTTCGGGCCGGAGATGGAAGCGATCCTGTTTGCAGCAGCACGGTCAGATCATGTCGAGACGCTAATCAAGCCGGCACTTGCCGATGGCAGCATCGTTCTTTGCGACCGCTTCTATGATTCAACGCGGGTTTACCAGGGCGCATCCGGAAATGTGTCGCGCGAGTTGTTGTCGAAACTCGAGGAAGTTGCCTGTGAGGATTGCTGGCCGGACCTGACACTCATTCTTGATATAGACCCCAAGGAGGGGATGCGCCGGGCGGTTGCGCGCAGAAACAAGGGTGAGCCGGCTGACCGGTTTGAAAAGGAAGCGCTGGCGCTGCAAACCATTAGGCGCAATGCCTATCTTGATATTGCCGAGGCCGAACCAGAGCGCTGCAAGATCGTGGATGGAAATCGCGGGGAAAAAGCGGTTCACCGGTCTATCGTCAAGCTCGTGGAAAACCTGCTGCAGGAGCGCAAGCTGTCACGCGCTGTCAGGGAAAAGTCCCGATGAAGGGCGGCGACGGAATTCTTGACTCCTGGGACAGAATAGATGGGGTGCCAGACCCACGGGAAAACCTTGACCTGATCGGACATGAGAAGGTTCTCGAAGAGCTTGCAGGGCAATTTGCCAGCGGCAGGATGCATCACGCCTGGCTGATCAATGGGCCATTGGGCATCGGCAAGGCGACGCTTGCCTGCCGTTTTGCCGGGCATGTCTTTCGGCAGCGCGATCCGGCAAATGCCGTTGCGCATTATGTCAAGCCGGATGCCAATGACCCGGTTGAGCGCAGGGTTGCCAATGGCGGGCATCCCAACCTTCTGCATTTGCGCCGCGGCCTGCGGGAAGATGGCAAGAACTGGCGCTCGCAATTGACTGTTGACGTCATCCGCCAGACCGTATCCTTCTTTGGAACCTCAGCGGGCGAGAATACCTGGCGGGTGGCGATCGTCGATCCTGCCGATGATCTCAACCGCAATGCCGCCAATGCCCTGTTGAAAATCCTGGAAGAGCCGCCATCGCGAACGATATTCCTGGTGCTGGCGCATTCGCCCAAAGGGTTGCTGCCGACCATCCGTTCGCGCTGCCAGAAGCTGGTGATGCGGCCGCTTGGCGAGCAACAGGTGCTCGACGCGCTTGCATCGCTTGGTCTTGACGAGGGAGCGGAAGCGGAAGACCTGCAGCTCGTTGCGCGTTTGAGTGGCGGCTCGGTTCGCCGCGCCATTGTGCTGCTGCGCGAGGATGGCGCGAGGCTGTACAAGCGGATGGTATCGCTGATCGGGCAGGGGAGCCCGGACTGGACCTCGATCCACGGCATTGCCTCGGAACTGGCCCCGGTCAATCGAAATGACCGTTACCGGCTGTTCCTCAACCTTGCGCATGATCTCGTCGCGCGTCGAATAAGGGGCGAAACGGAGCCGGATGGCAGCCACATACCGGGCAGTCAGGGGATTTCTGACCTTGCCCGTTGGGTCGAGGTATGGGAAAAGACCCGCCGTTCCGTGGAACTGGCCGACAGCTACAATCTCGACAGGAAACAGGTGATCCTGAACCTTTTCGAGGCGTTGAACGAAGCGGCCTGAGTTTCGCATTTCAAGCATTACGAGGGGCACTGCGCCATCATGAGCGACGCCGCGAAATATTACGTCACCACGCCGATATTCTATCCCAACGGGGTTCCGCATATCGGCCATGCCTATACCGCGATTGCCACGGATGTGCTGGCGCGGTTCCAGCGGCTTGATGGCAAGGATGTGTTCTTCCTTACCGGCACGGACGAGCATGGCCAGAAGATGCAGCAGACTGCAGCCAGGGAAGGCATCACTCCGCTGCAGCTCGCGGACAAGAATTCGGCAGTTTTCCGCCGCATGGTGGAAGCGCTTGGGTGTTCGAATGATGATTTCATCCGCACCACCGAAGATCGCCATCGCATCGCGTGCCAGGAATTGTGGCGGCGCATGGAGGCCAATGGAGACATTTACCTCGACACCTATGGCGGCTGGTACTCGGTTCGCCAGGAGGCATTTTTTGACGAGAAGGAAACGACAGTCGGCGAGGACGGAATGCGCCGCGAACCGCTCGGTTCCGAAGTCGAATGGGTAGAGGAGGAAAGCTATTACTTCCGCCTTTCGGCATATGGTGACAAGCTGCTGGAATTGTATGAGACCAATCCGGACTTCGTGGCGCCATCCGAACGGCGCAACGAAGTAATGAGTTTCGTCAAGGGCGGGTTGAAGGACCTCTCAATATCGCGCACCACTTTCGACTGGGGCATTCCCGTTCCAGGCAATGACAAGCATGTCATGT
>JAGRLM010000378.1 GCA_020441795.1 Nitratireductor sp. | reverse complement strand
CTGCTGGTAGATCACCTCGACCGCCTTCTGCCGGGTATCGAAGTCGCTCAACGGACCCGCCGCATTGCCCTGGAAAGCGTTGCGGCAGGAATCGGCCTCTCGGTCCTCGGCATGACCGCTGCCGCCTTCGGATACCTGACCCCGGTGCAAGGCGCGCTATTGCAGGAATTGATCGACGTCGCCGTCATCCTGAACGCATTGCGGGCTCTCAGTATTGTGCCGAGCCTCAAAGGTCATATCGATGGCGGGCCTCACAAGACAACGGTTCATGGCACTCCCTCGACAATACCAAATCCCCAAAACCAGGAAGGCCCGATCGCATGAGCAGACTCTCCCATTCCGAAATTCACATGGTTCATCGCATCGGCTGGCTACGTGCCGCTGTCCTTGGCGCAAACGATGGGCTCGTGTCCACTGCAAGCCTCGTCGTCGGGGTTGCTGCGGCAGGATCGGGACGTTCCGAAATCCTGATTGCCGGTCTAGCCGGGCTGGTCGCCGGTGCGATGTCGATGGCTGCCGGTGAATACGTCTCCGTCAGTTCACAGACCGATGCCGAGCAGGCAGACATCGCGCGCGAAACCCGCGAATTGAGGGAGACACCCGAGGCAGAACTTGATGAACTCACACGCATTTACGTTGCACGCGGGCTAGACGAAGGCCTGGCGCGCCAGGTTGCCACCCAATTGACCGAAAAGGACGCGCTTGGCGCGCATTCACGGGACGAATTGGGCATCTCCGAGACCGTGACCGCGCATCCGACCCAGGCGGCTCTGGTGTCAGCGGCCACCTTTGCGGTCGGGGCTGTAGTTCCACTTGTCATTGCGTCGCTTGTGCCGGAGGTCCGGATCACTCTTGTTGTGGCATTCACCACCTTGATCGCGCTTTCAGTACTGGGCGGGCTGGGAGCATCAGCCGGCGGCGCAGGCATCGTCAAGGGTGCCATTCGCGTCACGTTCTGGGGTGCGCTTGCCATGGCAGCAACCGCAGCTGTGGGAATGGTTTTTGGTGTGAACGTCGGCTAGGCAAAAATGCGCGCGGGACGCAGCGCAATCATCCGGTGGATAAAACAGGACCAATTGCGAGAACTGGAGCAGTCTCGGCCAAATTTAGCGCTCATGCCGGAGTTATCCTGACTATTTCCTGGCACAGGACTCATTGAAGCGCCGCAAATTAGGCTCTCTGCTTTTCTACGCGTCGAGATTACGACCGATGATTTCCAGGAGCCGCCCACCGGCAGTTTCAACCCGACCGGAATTATCAAGATTGATAATCGGCAGATCGGTTGCAAGGGGAATTCCCGCTTCCTGAAGGCGACGCGCTATCGCCGTCTCGTCCTCCCGACCCCGAGCCAGCAATCGCCTGCGCAATTCGCCGGGGTCGACCGCGACATTGACGACGACAACCTGATCAAAGGCGGCAGCTATCTCACCCAGGTTTCTCCTGGAACCATTGGCGATGGCAATTCCGCCGGATGCGACATGCTCGCGAGCGCTGGCGGGCAGTCCGTAGCGATGGCCATGCGCCTGCCATGTTACTGCGAAAGCCCCTGCGCGCTCGGCCCGGCTGAATTCTTCGCCACTCAGGCTGTCATGTGCCTCGCTGGCAATATCTGCATCCCGGGTCACGGTCCTGGTGACAAACCGGATATCCGGATTGCCGCCGAGCCTGTCTTTCAGCCATGCGATCAACGTGTCCTTGCCTGCACCACTGGGGCCGACGATCAGTATCAGCTTTCCACGATGCGGCATTTTCGATCTTGCCGAATCCAGGCCTGTTTCAACAGACACGAATTCCATCCCGCCAGACGCCGCGCACTTGCGGCAGGCCATTCTGGTAACGCACCCGAACAAGATCCCCCTTCAATCCGTCGGCCAATCGGCCTCTGTCTTCCAGACCGACCTGTCGCGCCGGATTGGCGGTAACCATCGCAACGGCTTGCGGCAGCGTGATGCCGGACAGCGTATCAGCCAGAACAAAGGGCGCATGAATGAGGCTTGCCGGAACATAATCGGAGGAAAGAATGTCCAGGACATTTTCAGCCGCGAGTTCGCGTGCAGCAATATTGCCACTATGCGATTTTCCGCGAACGACGTTCGGCGCGCCCATCAGCACGCCCATGCCTGCGTCATGTGAGGCGCGGGCTGCTTCGAGGCTGGTTGGAAATTCCGCGACGCTGGTACCGTAATGCTTCGCTTCCTCGACATGGGCGAGAGTAGCATCGTCGTGGCTGGCCACTGCAATCCTTCGCTGGCTGCATGAATCAGCCAGCAATTTGCGGTGCCGGGCCGAATAGAGAGCACTCTGCTCCTGGCGTCGCTTCACGAAATGCGCAAACTCCTCATCCGAAAGACCGCGCTTCTCCTTGTAGTAAAGCGTGTATTGTTCCATGGTCTGGAACTGCCGCTGGCCGGGCGCATGATCCATCAGCGAAACAAGGCCGACACTTTCCACATCGTCAAATTCCGCAAACCGGTCCATCACATCGGGCGCTGACACCTCGCAACGAAGGTGAATTCGGTGTTCGCTGCGAAGTCGTCCATCCTTTTGGGCTGCTTCGATTGCCTGCGACATGGATTTCATCTCTCCGGCGCCAAAGCCGCCGCTTTCATCCATGCCGATGCGCAGGCAGTCAAACACGGTTGTTATGCCGGAGGCAGCTATCTGGGCGTCATGCGCCTGGATCGCAGATTTGAGGTCCCAGCGCACACCCGGGCGCGGAAGGTAATGATTTTCAAGGTGGTCGGTATGAAGTTCAACCAGGCCGGGCAGGATATAATCGCCTTCCATATCGTGACCGATCCGGCTCTTGAAATTGTCAATCGCGGCAATTTTCCCGTCACGGACAAAAATCGTTCCCTCCAGGATCGTATCCTCCAGCACAAGTCGTGCATTGGTAAGGATGAGTTCCTGGTCTGCCTTGGTCCTGGAGGCGGTCATTTTGGAGAATTCCATCGTGTTCATTTTGCCAGCCTTGAAAAAGTGTCGATCACAAAATGCCTGTCTTGGTCGCGCTCAACGAAAACGGCGCAGGTCTCGATGTCGTGGGGCTTGCCGAGATGATCGCCGAAGTGGGCAAGCAATGCCTCTTCAACCGCATTCATGCGGGCGTCGGGAACCGGACCGGTCAGTGTCATGTGAAAGCGGAATTCATCGAAGACATAGGGGTATCCCCATTTCTCCAGATAGGCGCGCTGCTGAGGTGACAGGGATTGAGGATTTCGCCGGGCGATATCCTCGTCACTCAACGCCGCCCGGAACGGCTCGAATGCTTCCACTGCATTTGATGACAGACGATCAAGCTCGCTGCTGGCCTCGGCATTCACCAGGGCCAGGAACGAACCGATCCTGGCAAGCTTCAGCGCCGGAAGCGTAAAGCCGCGATTTTCCATGCAGAAAATCCCGAAACGGTCTGCAAGGTCGTCTGCCCCATATCCCGCCTTCAGCGAGAATGGAGCCTTGAGGGTTGCATGAAATCCGTAGCGACGCGGCGCTTGGACCAAGTCGTCGAAGGCATGCTTCACTGGTGTCACGGACCCGTCAAAGGCATTTCTTCCAAGCCATGCTGCTGCTGCAAGCGTCAATGGATGGTCGGCAGGAGGGGTGTAGTAAATTGCGTAGCGCATTCTTATACCTGTCGCCCGATGAGGCGTGAGCGCAACGCATTGGAAATGCCATCAAAGATGAAGACAACGATCAGGATCAGGATCACCATATAGGCGACATTTTCCCAATCCTGGTTTGTACGCATGGCTTCCCACAGTTTAAGTCCAATACCGCCTGCCCCGACCGCACCGATGATGGTTGCCGAGCGGGTGTTGGATTCCCAGAAATAGAGGGCCTGACTGGCAAACAGGGGCAGCACTTGCGGCACCACTCCATAGCGCTGGACGAGGAGCGGTTGGGCACCAACGGACTTCACGC
>JAGRLM010000377.1 GCA_020441795.1 Nitratireductor sp. | reverse complement strand
TCTTCACCAAAGCGGGTGAAATTCCCGCGGTGATGGATTTCTCGTGCAAGGTGATGCCTGGCGAGGCGATGGGCCTTGTCGGCGAATCGGGCTGTGGCAAGTCCACTGTCGCGCTTGGCATCATGCGCGACATGGGCAATCGCGGCAAGATCACCAAGGGCACCATCAAGTTCATGGGCCGTGACATGGGGGAGATGTCGGACGAGGAATTGCGCGACATTCGCGGCAACAAGATAGCGATGATCTATCAGGAGCCGATGGCGAGCCTCAATCCGGCCATGAAGATCGGCCCACAATTGATGGAAGTGCCGATCCTTCATGAAGGCGTGTCGAAAGAGGTCGCCTATGACCGCTCGCGCGACATGCTGGCGTCTGTTCGCCTGCCTGATCCCGATCGCATCATGGGTTCCTATCCGCACCAGTTGTCAGGTGGCCAGCAGCAGCGCGTTGTCATTGCAATGGCATTGCTGTCAAAGCCTGCCCTGCTGCTTCTTGACGAGCCGACGACTGCGCTCGACGTCACGGTCGAGGCGGGTATCGTCGATCTGGTCAAGGATCTGGGCAAGGAGTTCGGCACATCGATGCTGTTCATCTCGCACAATCTGGGCCTGATCCTGGAAACCTGCGACAAGATCACGGTCATGTATTCGGGTGAGGCAGTGGAAACGGGAAGCGTCACCGACGTGTTCGACCGGATGCGCCACCCCTATACGCAAGGTCTGTTCCGCTCCATTCCACTGCCGGGGGCAGACAAGAATTCCCGGCCGCTGATTGCCATTCCGGGCCAATTGCCGTTGCCGCATCAGCGGCCCTTCGGGTGCAATTTCGGCCCGCGATGCCAGCATTTCGTCAAGGGGATTTGTGACGCCCGCGAAATACCGATGCAGCCGGTTGCCGGCCATGACAACCATCGTTCGCGCTGCGAACGCTTTGCCGATATCAACTGGTCAGCCATGCCTGAGGGCATCAAGGTCAATGAGCCGGTGTCTCCGGGCAAGACTGTGCTCCAGATCGAGAACCTGAAAAAATATTACAGCGTCGCTGCCAACGAGATCTTCGGTGGTACGCATCCGCGCACCGTGAAGGCCAACGAAACCATTACCTTCAACGCACGTGAATCCGAGACCGTGGCGATTGTTGGTGAATCGGGTTGCGGCAAGTCCACACTTGCAAAGATGCTGCTCGGCCTTGAGACCGCAACCGATGGCACCATCAAGCTGGATGGAATGGAGATCCAGAACACGGCCATCGAGGATCGTGATACCCGAACGATCTCGTCAATCCAGATGGTTTTCCAGAACCCGTTTGACACGCTCAATCCAAGCCACTCGGTTGGATCGCAGATCATCCGAACCCTGGAAATGTTCAAGATCGGCAACAATGACGAAGAGCGCAAGCAGACCATGCTGGAACTGCTCGACATGGTGAAGCTGCCGCGCGCCTTTGCCACGCGCATGCCGCGCCAGCTTTCCGGCGGGCAGAAGCAGCGTATCGGTGTTGCGCGAGCCTTTGCCGGACGGCCACGGGTTGTTGTGGCTGACGAGCCGGTATCGGCGCTGGACGTTTCGGTTCAGGCAGCGGTTACCGAATTGCTGATGGATATCCAGCGCGAATCCAAGACGACGATGTTGTTCATCAGTCACGATCTGTCGGTCGTGCGCTACATCGCTGACCGCGTGGTCGTGATGTATCTGGGGCATATCGTGGAGCAGGGCACGACGGACAAGATTTTTTCCGCCCCCTATCACCCCTATACCGAGGCACTGCTTTCGGCGATCCCGATTGCCGATACGAGTGTTGAGAAGAAACATATCGTCCTGGAGGGCGACATACCCTCGGCGATGAATCCGCCATCGGGTTGCCCGTTCCAGACCCGTTGCCGCTGGAAGAGCAGGGTGCCGGGCAATTTGTGCGAGCAGCAAGTTCCGCCCATGGTCGATCTCGGTGACGACCACATGATCAAGTGCCATTTGTCAGCCGACGTGCTGAACGAAATGGAGGCGGTCATCACGCTACATGCCAATGACGAGGCAAAGTCTGGCAAGAAGACCAACGAAAAGACCGGTAAGGCCAAGGCAGCGAAGTCGGGGTCAACAAAGGCTTCTTCATCTGCGGCTTCGGCACCGGCGGTGGTAGCTGCGCTGGCAAGCATGCCAGAACCAAAGGCAAAGCCAGAACCAAAGGCAAGCAAAGCCACGAAGGCCAAACCGGCCAAGGCTGAAAAGGCAAAGGCGACATCCAAACCTGCGCCAGCCAAAAAGGAAGCGGATGCAAACCGTCCGGCAGCCGTGAAGAAGCCTGCAAAGCCCGATGACCTGAAGCTGATT
>JAGRLM010000376.1 GCA_020441795.1 Nitratireductor sp. | reverse complement strand
TGGCCGACAAGATCGTGGTGCTGCGGGCAGGCAATATCGAGCAGGTCGGCAGTCCGCTCTCGCTCTATCACGAGCCACGCAACACCTTCGTTGCCGGGTTCATCGGAAGCCCGAAAATGAACCTGGTCGAGGGCGCCGAGGCAAGGAAGCATGATGCTGCGACCATCGGAATTCGCCCGGAGCATATCAATGTTTCGAAAGAGGCCGGCATGTGGAAGGGCCGCGTCGGCGTCGCTGAACACCTCGGCTCGGATACATTTGTACATGTCCACGATACAGGCTTGACGGAGTTGCTGACCGTTCGCATAAGCGGCGATCTGGACGTGCGCCATGGTGATACGATCCACATGACCCCTGACATGGAAAAGCTCCATCGCTTTGATGGCGAAGGATTGAGGATAGCATGATGCGTCTGCAGGGGAAGTCGGCTCTGATTACCGGTGCGGCCCGCGGCATTGGCCGCGGCTTTGCCGAAGCCTATGCCCGCGAAGGCGCGAGTGTCGCAATTGCCGATATCAATCTTGAAGCCGCGCGCGCTACTGCGTCCGAAATCGGGGAGGCTGCCTATCCGGTCCACATGGATGTCACAAGACAGGAAAGCATTGATGCGGCCATCGAGACAGTCGTGGCCACGGCGGGCAAGCTCGATATCCTGATCAACAATGCTGCGCTGTTTGATGCTGCCGAAACCGTCGACATTACCCGCGAAAGCTATGAAAAACTCTATGCTGTCAATGTCGCCGGTACGCTCTTCACCATGCAGGCTGCTGCAAGGCAGATGATCCGCCAGGGGCATGGCGGAAAGATCATCAACATGGCATCGCAGGCGGGTCGGCGCGGTGAAAGCCTGGTTCTCGTCTATTGTTCCACCAAGGCTGCCGTGATTTCCATGACCCAGTCGGCGGGCCTCAACCTCATCAAGCATGGCATCAACGTGAACGCGATCGCGCCAGGCGTGGTTGACGGCGAACATTGGGTGCATGTCGATTCGATGTTCGCAAAGCTCGAAGGCAAGAAGCCCGGCCAGAAAAAGGCAGAGGTGGAGGCCGGTGTCCCAGCCGGGCGTTTCGCACGGCCAGACGATCTGACCGGAATGGCCGTTTTCCTCGCATCCTCCGAATCCGATTACATCCTTTCGCAGACTTACAATGTGGATGGCGGACAGTGGATGAGTTGATGAAGCTGTGTGACGAGACCCTTGGCCAACTGCCTGCCGGCATTGTCGTGCCGAATTATGACCGCAAGGCATTGACCGCCGGTATCGTGCATATCGGTCTTGGCAATTTTCATCGGGCGCATCAGGCCTGGTATTTGCACCGCCTGTTTCAACAAGGCCACAACCACGACTGGGCGATCATTGGCGCTGGGGTCAGGGCGGCTGACGCCATCCAGCGCGAGAAACTCCTGGCACAGGATTGCCTCACCACGCTGATCGAACTCGATCCTTCCGGTACATCCGCAGAAGTTACCGGCTCGATGATCGGTTTCCTGCCGGTGGAGGAGGGCAATGCCGCGCTGATCAGGCAAATGGCGGACCCGGCCATCAGGATCGTTGCGCTGACGGTAACCGAGGGCGGATATTTCATTTCGCCATCCGATGGCAGCTTTGATGCCGACCATCCCGACATGATCCATGACGCCGAAAATCCCCAGTCGCCGCGCACTGCATTCGGCGCAATCGTCGCGGCGCTGCGAATTCGCAGGTCAAACGGGCTTCCCCCCTTTGCCTGCCAGAGCTGTGACAATCTTCAGGGAAATGGCCGCATTCTGCGTCAGACAGTGGTTGGCCTGGCACGATTGTCAGACCCTGAACTTGCCGACTGGATCAATTCGAACAGCAGCTTTCCCAATTCCATGGTCGACTGCATCGTGCCTGCAACCGGTCCGAAGGAAATCGCCCTTGCGGTGGAATTCGGGGTAGGCGACCAGGCGCCGGTAACGCATGAGAATTTCCGGCAATGGGTCATCGAGGATGATTTTTGTGCCGGTCGCCCTGACTGGGACAGGGTGGGCGCAACCTTCACAAATGATGTCCACGACTACGAAGCGATGAAGATACGCATCCTCAATGCCGGGCATCAGTTTATCGCCAATGCCGGAGAAATCCTGTCGGTCGAAACCATTTCCGGCTGCATGGAGCATTCGCTCATTCGAGATTTCTTCCGGAAGATCGAGACCACGGAAGTCGCACCGCATGTCAAACCGGTTCCGGGAATGGAGCCCGAGGCCTATGTTGCGCTGATCGAGCGCCGCTTTTCCAATCCTGCGATCATTGATACGACCCGCCGCGTGGCATTCGACGGATCGTCGCGCCACACTGGCTTTGTGATTCCGATCCTGCGTGATGGTCTGGCATCGGGAGTGCCGATCTCGGGCCTGGCCCTTGCCGAGTCGCTTTGGGCCCGCATGTGCGAAGGCACACGGGAAGATGGCAGCATGATTTCGCCGAATGATCCCTTCTGGGACGAGTTGCAGATCGCAGCCAAGGCGGCAAGGCAACGACCCCTGGCCTGGCTTGAGCAAACCCGCTTCTATGGCGATCTGGCCAGCAACACCCGGTTTGCCACAGCCTTTGAAGGCTGGCTCGACATGATCTGGTCAAAGGGAACCGAGGCAGCGCTGAAGGCCTATTGCGAGGACATGTAATCGATCCCTTGGAGTGCCGACCGTCCCGTGGCAAATGCCGCTGCAGCAGGGCCTTGACCCATTGCTTCATTCAGCAGGGAATCGTCCCTCAAGAAGGGTAGCAGCGGTGGTCAACCGTCCATCGCTCGTTGTTGCACTGCTGTTGACTGCAATGATTCGATAACCGCCATTATACCCTGCCAGCACCGGCCCGCCCGAATCGCCGCCCATCACCGGACAGTCAAGCTCGATCATGCCGCTTGTCCGGTATTTCCAGTCAATCCTGCAGTTCTCGGCCATGCTCTGCACATGCGGCCTGACGCCGGGATATCCGACAATCACTGCCGTCGATGGCGGTGCCAATCCCGCTCCCATTGGACTGAGCGGAAAAGGCGCAATTGTTCCGGCCCTGTCGCCGATTGGCGTATCCAGACGGACCAACGCCCAGTCGTGGCGCGGATCATGCACATAGGACTTCGACCCTGTGTCATGCATCTTGTCGACTTCATAAGAGACCGCGGTCGCCTTTGCCACGGCTTCGCCGCGCTGGTATCCGGCCAGGAAATGCACCTGACCTGCATTGAGCCAGCGTCTGGAGACCTTGTCGAAAAGGCAATGCGCGGCGGTAAGCACAAGGTCCCTCGCGATCAGGGTTCCGGTGCAGTGCATTCGGATTCGGCTGTTGGAGTAATTGAGCCGTCCGATCACGCTCCATCGTGGGTCGGAAGCGTCAACAATCGCTCGCCCGCGAATTGCATCGCAACCCGTGGAAACAGACTGCCCTCTGCCGCATATCGGATTGGCGGCAATGGAAAAGTCGCCGACCTTTGCCGGTCCTGCCTCGACGGGATAGATTACGGTAGCACCAAGGATCAACATCGCTGCAAACCTCACCATGAGTGCAGCTCCTTCACGATGGTCGTCTCAATCTGGTCGGCCTCAAAATGGTTGCCTTGGAATGCTTCGCGTCTGTTGATCGCAGGGGAGAATGCGTCAACCGGTTCCGCGCGTCAAATTCGCGCCCGCGCCCTGATGGGGCTGGACGTCAGCCCGGTTCCTGTCGCAATATGGTTCGACCGGCAACGGGCACCGGTCAGTTCATTGGCTTGGTGGTGCGAACGGGCACTCTACTTTTGGCGCAGTTGCCAACGGGCTCTGTTTGCTCCACACAAGTGAGCTGGAAATTCACGGTGGCTATCGGGAGGATGGTTATCGCAGCCGGGCTTGTGCCGGGGCTGAAAGGTGAAAACCGGTCACAAGAGCCGGATTTCACGCAAGGGAGGAAAGAATGTCGCAAAATGGCGCTGCAGACAGCACGCAGCCAGGCACACTGCCGCAATATCTGTTGTTGAATGCCAGGCGTTTTGCCGATCGTCCGGCAATGCGGCAGAAGGATCTGGGCATCTGGCAGAGCTGGACATGGGCAGGGCTCAAGGACGAGATCGCTGCCTATTCGCTGGGCTTGTCCAAACTCGGCCTGAAGGCGGGCGACAAGGTTGCCATTGTTGGCCAGAACCGCCCGCGTCTCTACTGGACCTTTGCTGCTGTTCAGGCACTTGGCGCCATTCCCGTGCCGGTTTATGCCGATTCGGTTGCCGAGGAGATGGTTTACGTCCTCAACCATGCCGGCGTGGTGTTCGCCGTTTGCCAGGATCAGGAGCAGGTCGACAAGGTCATGTCGATGGGCGATCAGGTCGAGGGACTGCGCAAGATCATCTATGATGAAACCCGCGGCCTGCGTGACTACGACCACACCGACCTCCATTCCATCGACGATGTTCAGTCGATTGGTCGTGATGTCCTCAAAAGCTCCGGCGAGACAGCCTGGATCGAGGCGATCAACAAGGGCAAGGGCGATGACCTGGCGGTCATGCTCTACACCTCCGGCACGACCGGCAAGCCGAAGGGGGTAATGCTTTCCTTCAACAATCTGGTCATCTCAGCCCGCAACGCCAATATCTTCGACAAGCTCGACGAAAATGACGAGGCGCTTGCCTATCTTCCGCTGGCCTGGGTCGGCGATCATGTCTTTTCCTACGCCCAGGCCCTGATATCAGGCTATTGTGTTTGCTGTCCCGAAAGTCCCGAAACCATCGACGCGGACAGGCGCGAGATTGCGCCAACCTATTTCTTCGCGCCGCCACGTGTCTTCGAGATCATGCTGACATCGGTCATGGTTCGCATGGAGGATGCAGGGCCGACCAAGAAGCGCATGTTCGACTATTTCATGAAACATGCCCGCAAGGTCGGAGAGCCGATTCTCAATGGCGAAAAGGTGGGGCTGGGTGATCGCCTTCTCTACTGGCTTGGCGAATTGCTGGTCTATGGCCCGCTGAA
>JAGRLM010000375.1 GCA_020441795.1 Nitratireductor sp. | reverse complement strand
CTGTTCCTGAGCCAGATCCTGCATTAGAGCCTGCCCTCATGCGCAGTGTCGTAAAGGCAATACTGCAAAGCATCGGGGTTATCGCGATAACAGTTGTGCTGTATCTGTCGGCGGCAATGATCGGTGCGCTGATTCCTGCGCCCCCCGTTGGTAGCGCAGTAGCCGCCCAATCGGGGGAGCCGAGCGAAATCTATCTCATTACATCGCTCCTGCATGCCGATATCGCCATTCCGGTCGACGACGCATTACGGGAGAGATTTGCCTTTCTCGATGCTGCGGGCGTACCCATTCACCATCCTGGCCTGAAATACCTGATCTTCGGATGGGGCTCGCGTGAATTCTATATAAAGACGCCACGCCTCTCTGATATGCGCCCGGTAACTGCCTTCCGGGCGATTACCGGCGATGTATCTGTCATGCATGTCTATGCTGCCGGTGATGTGTCGGGCCTTGAGAGCAGCCTGAAAGTCCAACTACCCGGCGGTGGGCTCGAACGGCTGATTGCATTCATCGAATCCGGATTTGACAAGAGCACCGGCACGCCATCACCGATAGCAGGCGCATCCTATGGCATGTCCGACGCGTTCTATGAAGGCAACGGCCGGTTCGATATCATGCGTCCGTGCAATATCTGGGTAGGAGAGGCCCTGCGCGAAGCGGGCATTGCAACCGGTGCATGGACACCCATTACCGGTGCCCTGAAGTTGGGACTGCGCCTGCACTCGCCCAAGGCGATGGTTCAGGAATAGTGCGGATCAGTTCAGGTCGCGGCGAAATTCTTCCGAGCGCCACTGATAAAGCCAGTCCTGCCGTTTCAGCAATCTTTTCCCGCCGATAATTTTCATCCCAAGATCGCGGACCATCCCGATCGGCTTCGGCAAGTGATAGATTATCCGGTTTGCAGATGTCAGCCTGCGCACTCTCGCGACACGTGCCATGCGTTCACGGCTGTATTTTGCAAGCGCCTCGCCAACGGCACCACCCTCTTCATCCTGGATGTTGAGCGTCCGGCCCAGATGCAGGGCCAGTATCGCGGCATCCTCGATGCCCATCGCCGCACCCTGAGCAGCAAACGGCGAAATGGCATGCGCCGCATCGCCCGCCAATACGAGGTTTCCGCGATGCCATTGTGGCATCTTCGGCACCTGCCAAAGCGGCCAATGGGTCCAGCGGACCTTGTGATTGATCAGTGAGCGAAACTCGTCGTTCCATCCTTCGAATGCGTTGAGCATTTCGCGCGTCGAGCGAACATCGGAAGCATCCTCGTCAGCCTTTGCCTTCACAATGCCGACCACATTGACATAGCGCCCATTGCGCACCGGATAGGCCACCGCATGCGCATCAGGCGCGAGCCATACGCGCGTGGTCTCGCGGTCTTGCGCACCAGAAAGGGTTTCGCCCGGAATGAGCCCCCGCCACGCGGCATAGCCTGTATGCACCGGGTCATGGCCGGCAAAGGCCAGCTTGCGAATGACCGAATGCACGCCATCCGCTGCCACCAGTATCCGGCCGGTATATTCACTGTTTCGCCCGGCCTGGCCGACCAGGGCAGTAACGCCATTGGCATGCGAGACCGCGTCCTCGACACGGGCATCAAGATGCAGGGTAATGTCGGGATCGTCCCGCACTGCACTTGCCAGCACCTGCTGCAGGTCGGCGCGGTGCACAACGAGATAGGGCAAGCCGTAGCGTTCAATCGCAGCCGCGCCAAGGGGTATGGACGTGATGGCCTTGCCTGAAAATGCCGAGATCATGCGAATGGCGGCGGGAGCAACGGCGCTGTTCTTCACCGCCCTGTCGATGCCGAGCATGGCAAGAATGGAAAGCGCGTTGGGCGATATCTGCAGGCCGGCACCAACTGTTTCAAAGCCCTCGGCCCGCTCGAACACGTCAACTCGAAAACCCGCGCGTGAAAGGCAAAGTGCTGCAGTCAGTCCGGTAATGCCTCCGCCGGCGATCAGGATCGTGCGGCTGTTCATGGCCATCGCGTCAACTGCCGGTTCGGGTTGGCTCAGCCCTGGTCAGAGCGGTTCACCATAGCTGCAGCCTTCCGGCCGCGTCTGGTTGCCGTGCAGGTCGGGGGCATGCACGAAAAGGGTTGAGCAATACGGACAGACGATTTCATGCTCGTCGCCCATGTCGAGAAACACATGCGGATGGTCATAGGGCGCAGATGCACCGCAGCACATGAATTCATGCGCACCGATCTCGATCTTGCGAACACCCTTGTCGTTCTGGAAATGCGGAACTGCGTGACCGGCCATGGCTAAACCTGTTTTGCTCATACTGCGACTGCCGTTCTTTTAGAAGAAAGGCCATTGCCTGCAAAGGTTTTTGTTGACCCGAGGCGCCGTTTTCGTTTTGCAGGGTGGCAAAGCACAGGCAAGCAGGATGACGAGCGATGAAACTGGCCAGGATCACGACTGACGGAAGGGAACTGGAGCTGTCCTATATCGACCAGGGGCAGGGAATGCCGGTCCTGCTCATTCATGGTTTTGCTTCGAACAAGGAGATCAACTGGGCCAATACCGGCTGGCTGCGCGATCTAAACCATGCCGGATTCAGAACCATTGCATTCGACAATCGCGGTCACGGCGCCAGCACGAAATTTTACCAACCCGCAGATTATTCGCTCGAATGGATGGCGCAGGATGCGGTGAACCTGCTTGATCATCTCGGCATCGAGCGCGCGCATCTCATCGGCTATTCGATGGGTTCGCGCATATCGACAACACTTGCAATGCATCACGGCGCACGATTTGGCCGGATTGTCCTTTCTGGCAATGGCTGGGGCATGGTCGAAGGTTCAGGTGACTGGAACCCGGTTCGTGACGCGCTTCTCGCTGCATCGCTGGCGGAAGTTACCGATCCGCGCGGCCGGGCCTTCCGGGCATTTGCCGACCAGACCGGAAGCGATCGCGAGGCGCTGGCTGCCTGCGTCACCGGGGTCAGGGAACTCATTCCCGAAAACTGGTTGCCCTATATCCAGAACGAGGTTCTGGTTGCTATCGGAACCGATGACGATCTGGCGGGTTCGGGAGAAAAACTCGCCGCCGCCCTGCCCAATGGCCGCTACCTGCCAATACCCGGCAAGGATCACATGAAGGCGGTTGGCGACAAGGTTCACAAGCAGGGCGCGATAGCCTTTCTGCAGGAAGAATGACGCTCCGTGCGGGTGATCGTTCACCATTTCGAAAAATTGTTCACCTGATCGTGCCTTGTTTGGATGGATTCATTCCCTATTATTGCAGGACGAGACAATTCTGGAGGGTGTGATGCCAACCGAAGCCAAATTCAGGCCGCAACCAAGCCCGGTCGCCATAGACCCGGTCTGGCGCGCCGTTCGTGACGAAGCCGAAGCTGTCATCGGCAGCGATCCGGAACTGGCGACCTTCATTTTCTCGACCATCCTCAATCAGGCGAGCCTTGAAGATGCGGTAATATCGAGAATTGCCGACCGCCTGCACAGCCGTGAGGTTCCCGGCGACATCGTCCGCGTCAGCTTTGATCACATGCTGGAAGACGAGCCGCAATGGGCAGAGGTACTGCGAACCGATATCGCGGCAGTTTATGATCGCGACCCTGCCTGCACCCGCTTCATCGAGCCGATCCTGTATTTCAAGGGTTTCCACGCGATCCAGACACATCGCCTGGCACATTGGAACTGGAAGATCGGCAAGCGCGACTTCGCGCTGTACCTGCAAAGCCGCTCCAGTCAGGTGTTCCAGACCGACATCAATCCGCAGGCGCGCCTGGGCAAGGGCATATTCATGGACCACGCGACAGGCGTCGTTATCGGCGCCACCGCGGTTATTGGCGATGATGTCTCCATCCTGCACGGCGTAACGCTTGGAGGTACTGGCAAGGAATCAGGTGACCGCCATC
>JAGRLM010000374.1 GCA_020441795.1 Nitratireductor sp. | reverse complement strand
ATCTGATGCGCGCCCGGCACAATGCCATACTTGTCGGGGTGAACACCGTCATCGAGGACGATCCGGAATTGACCTGCCGCTTGCCCGGCCTTGAAGAGCGTTCGCCCATCCGCATCGTGCTCGACCCGCATGGCCGGATGCCTCCCGACTGCCGTTTGCTGCAGTCCGCTTCCGCCGTGCCGGTGTTGATTGTGGCTCCGCCCGGTCTGCCAGCCCATGCGCCGGCTGTTGCTGCCGGCTGCGAAATCCTGCCCTGCGAATTGCATGAGGGCAGGGTGGCACTTCCGGAACTGCTGGACGATCTTGCCGCACGCGGAATTCGCTCGCTCATGGTCGAGGGTGGCGCAGCTGTTGCCAAGTCATTTCTGGAAGAGGAACTGGTTGACGAAATCGCGCTGTTTGAGGGCGTGGTCAAGCTGAATGGCGCAGGCGCTGTTGCATCGCCGGTCACGGATGGCGCAAGCCTTGCGGGCTTCACACAAACGGACGAAGCGCGCTATGGCACTGACCAATTTGGAATGTTTGCAAGAAAGGCCTGAACCATGTTCACCGGCATCGTCACCGACATTGGAACCGTCTCAAGGATCGAGCCCCTGGATCAGGGCAAGCGGTTCCATGTCGATACCGCATGGGACACGTCCGGTATCGAGATCGGCGCTTCCGTTGCCCATTCCGGAACCTGCCTGACGGTAGTGGCCAAAGGGGAAGGCTGGATCGAGACAGAAGCATGGGAGGAGGCGTTGCGCCTGACCACCCTTGGAAATCTCAGGGCGGGTGACCGCATCAATCTCGAACGCTCGCTGAAAATGGGCGATGAACTCGGCGGCCACATGGTTTCCGGCCATGTCGACGGCAAGGCCAAAATCGTGACACGTGAGGAAGAGGGCGGCGCCGTGCGCTTCACCATCGAGGCACCCGCTGACCTCGCCCGCTTCATCGCGCCGAAAGGATCTGTGGCGCTCGATGGCACATCCTTGACCGTCAATGCGGTCGAGGGCAGCCGTTTTGATGTACTGCTGATCCGCCACACGCTGGAAGTCACTACCTGGGGTGAACGCAGGGCCGGGGACTGGCTCAATCTTGAGGTTGACATCATGGCGCGCTACGCCGCCCGTCTCGCAGCCTTCCCGGCGCATTGAAGCTCTTGCCCGGCAAAGGCACAAATTGCTTGCGATTTGCCGGTGGGCGTGGTTTGACCTGCCGCATCAACTTCGGAGATTTGCCATGGCTTCCGCCCCGCACCTGCTGATTGTAGAAGCGCGATTCTATGAAGATATCGCCGACGAATTGCTGTCTGGCGCCGTCAATGCACTTGATAGTGCAGGGGCGACACATGACCGGATTTCGGTTCCGGGTGCGCTGGAAATTCCGGCGGCAATTGCCATGGCGCTTTATGCCAGCGAGGACAATGGCGTTGAATATGACGGCTTTGTAGCCCTTGGCTGTGTCATCCGCGGCGAAACCAGCCATTATGATATCGTGGCGGGCGAATCCGCGCGGGCGCTGATGGATCTGGCGATTGACGAATGCATCGCGGTCGGCAATGGCATCATCACCTGCGAAAATGGCGAACAGGCCTGGGCCCGCGCCCGCGTTACCGAAAAGAACAAGGGTGGTGGCGCAGCAGAGGCGGCTTTGGAAATGATCCGGGTTCGGCGCAAGCTCGGTGCGTAATTCAATGTCCCAAAAGCCAGCAGACAACGCCCCGGTCAAACCTGCCAACAAGCGCGGCGCAGCGCGTCTCGCCGCGGTGCAAGCACTGTATCAGATGGAGATTTCCGGCGCCAACGTCACCGAGATCGTTGCCGAATACGAAAATTCGCGCCTTGGCCAGGAGATCGATGGCGAACATTATCTAGACGCCGATCATGGCTGGTTTCGTTCGGTTGTTTCCGGCGTTGTCAGCCAGCAGCGCAAGATCGACCCGGAAATCCATTCGGTTCTGACTCCTGAATGGCCGCTGTCGCGTCTTCACACGCTTTTGCGCTCAATCCTGCGCGCGGCCGTATATGAGTTGATCAACCGCAAGGAAGTGCCAGCCCGCGTTATCATTTCCGAGTATGTCGACGTCGCCAAGGCGTTCTTTTCTGACGATGAACCGGGCATGATCAATGGCGTGCTGGATCGCATCACCCGCAAATTGCGCGCGGAAGAACTTCCCGAAAGAGCGGCCGGCGGCAGAACCGCAGGCGGAACGGAACCCGATGGGAAACCAGGTTGACGACAATGCCAGGCCCGGCGAATTTGATCTGATCGCCCGCTATTTCGCGCCGCTCGCCAACTCGTCTGGAGCCTTCGGCCTTCGCGACGATGCGGCACTTGTCGATATTTCACCCGGAGCAAGGCTCGTTGTCACGCAGGATGCGGTTGCTTCGGGCGTTCATTTCTTTGCAGATGATCCGCCCGATCTTGTCGCGAGAAAGGCGCTGCGGGTAAACCTCTCCGACTTGGCGGCCAAGGGTGCCAGGCCAACCGCATTTTCGCTTGCACTCGGTCTCTGGGATGGTTGGGATGAGGCCTGGCTTTCATCCTTTGCAAGCGGGCTTGGCGAGGATTGTGCCCGTTTCGGCATTACGCTGACCGGTGGCGACACCTTCCGCTCACCGGGCGGTCTGGTTGTTTCCATTACCGCCTTTGGTGAAATCACCGATGGTGATTATGTCTCGCGGCTTGGGGCGTCGCCTTCAGACACGCTGTTCGTGACCGGAACCATCGGCGACGGCGCGCTTGGGCTGAAAGTGCGCAGCGGCGAATTGATAACCAACGACACTGACGCGGCCTTGTTGCGCCAGGCCTATTGGTTGCCGAACCCGCCTGTCGCTTTCGCCCCGTTGATTGCCCGCTATGCCTCTGCGTCGATGGACATTTCCGATGGCTTTCTGGGCGATCTGCGCAAACTTGCGGCAGGGTCTGATGTGGGTTTTGACATTCCGGCAAGCCGTGTTCCCCTGTCGCGCGAGGTTGCAACCCTTGCCGAAAACAGACCCGATATTCTTGCCAGCGCCTTTTCCGGAGGGGATGACTACCAGATTCTTTTCACTGTGCCGCAAAGTCGCGTTGCACGATTTGAACAGGAAGCGCAAAAGGGTGATATTCGCGTAACTGCCCTGGGTCAGGCCAATGCCAATGCAGGAGTTGTCGCGATATCTGGACCGGATGGCGCGCCCCTGGCGCTTGCCAGCGAATCCTGGAACCATTTTTGAACCATCAAGCATCGACCCAAGCCCGGTCTCCTGGGCTGGTCCCCTAGCCCGGTCAATTGAAAGCCCGAAATGACGCAAGCCGCTATCACCCTTACCCCGCAGGAAGAAAACGCGGTCGCCCGAAAGAACGCGGCTCTTTATGCCGCTTGCCAGTCCCTCAATGGCGCAGCAGCACCCATCAATATTGCCCTTGGTGGCATTGTCGGCAGTTATCTGCTGGCTGCCGACAAGTCGCTGGCGACGGCACCGGTGACCGGCTTCAATCTGGGCGTGGCGCTCGGTGCGCTGCCCGCAGCCATGATCATGCGCCGCATCGGCAGGCGCTATGGCTTCATGTCGGGTGCAGTCATTGGGATATTCGGCCTGCTGTTTTCGGCAACCGCAATCTGGATGCACTCCTTTGTCATGTTCTGCGTCGGCCTGATGCTCAACGGCATGGCTGGTGCCTTTACCCAGCAATACCGTTTCGCCGCAGCTGACCGCGGCACACCGGATTTCAAGGCAAAGGCGATTTCCTGGGTTCTGGTAGGTGGCATTGCGGCTGCCGTCATCGGGCCGCAGGTCGTGATCTGGACAAAGGATCTGCTCTCGCCAATTCCATTTGCCGGAGCCTTCCTGACCGGAACGCTTCTGTTTGCCGCCAGCATTGTCGTCATGTCGTTTCTTGATCCATCCGTGCCGGTAAAACCGAAAGCAGGCGAAATCCGCGATACAGGCAGGCCGCTTCCCGAGATCATGATGCAGCCACGCTTCATCGTTGCCGTGGTCTGCGGAACGGCATCCTATGCGTTGATGAGTTTCGTCATGACGGCGGCACCGCTGGCGATGCTGGGTTGCGGCTTTTCCCAGACGGATTCGACCCTTGGCATTCAATGGCATGTGCTGGCGATGTTTGGCCCCAGTTTTTTTACCGGAAACCTGATTACCCGCTTCGGCAAGGAGACCATCGTTGCCACCGGACTCATCGTTTTGCTCGCCTGCGCCTTCGTCGCGTTGATGGGCGTCGAACTGATGCATTTCTGGGGATCATTGATCCTGCTCGGTATCGGCTGGAACTTCGCCTTTATAGGCGCAACATCGATGGTGACCGAGACCTATACCCCGGCCGAAAAGAACAAGGCACAGGGTGCCAACGACTTCATCCTGTTTGGAACCGTGGCGCTTGCCTCGCTCATGTCCGGGCTGACGCTCAACCATTTTGGCTGGAACGTCATCAACATGATCGTGTTTCCAGTGGTTGGAATTGGCCTCATTGCGCTGGGCTGGCTGGTGCTTCACGGCAAAAGCCGGGGTAAAACCGCAGCATAAGTCTTCATAAGCCTAATGTGGCATGGGAAAAGCCTAACATTTCCTTGACGCGGCGCGCTTTCTGAATAGTGTGCGCCACGGTTTTGCCCGATTTCAACCGAGGTCGGGCTTCCGCGGGCAATCTGTTCCAAAAACGCGTGAACAGCCCCGGATTCAATGAACAACAAAGGGAATTGAGGGAAATGGACGCACTTACTGTCGCAATCCTCTGCGGCGTCGTGTCGATCGTCTATGCCATCTGGGCTACACGCTCGGTGCTGGCCGCAGACGCAGGCAACGCACGGATGCAGGAAATCGCAGGCGCTATCCGCGAAGGCGCATCTGCCTATCTCAACCGCCAATACACGACCATCGCCATTGTGGGCGCGGTGGTGTTCGCGCTGGCCTGGTATCTGCTCTCGGCCACCGCTGCAATCGGCTTCTTGATCGGTGCCGTGCTTTCGGGCGCAGCAGGCTTCATCGGCATGAATGTGTCGGTTCGCGCCAATGTGCGCACAGCACAGGCCGCTTCGAAGAGCCTTGCCGCTGGCCTCAACATCGCCTTCGTGTCGGGCGCGATCACCGGCATGCTGGTTGCAGGCCTGGCGCTGCTTGGCGTTGCTGTCTATTACTGGTACCTGACCGTCATGGTCGGTCTGCCTTCAGACAGCCGTGAAGTCATCGACGCACTGGTTTCACTCGGCTTTGGCGCATCGCTGATCTCCATCTTTGCCCGTCTCGGCGGCGGNNATCTTCACCAAGGGTGCAGACGTTGGCGGCGATCTCGTCGGCAAGGTGGAAGCCGGTATTCCAGAAGATGATCCACGCAACCCGGCAACAATCGCTGACAATGTCGGCGACAATGTCGGTGACTGCGCGGGCATGGCCGCCGACCTGTTCGAAACCTATGCGGTGACCATCGTCGCCACCATGGTTCTGGGCGCTATCTTCTTTGGCGGCACCGGCGTTCTTGAATCCGTCATGGTCTATCCGCTCGCAATTTGCGGCGCGTGCATCCTGACCTCGATCATCGGTACCTTCTTCGTCAAGCTCGGTGCCAATGGCTCGATCATGGGCGCGCTGTACAAGGGCCTTATCGTCACCGGCCTGCTGTCGATCGTCGGCTTGTGGGTTGCTACCCAGTTTACCATCGGCTGGGGCGAAGTGGGCGTTGCCAATGGCATGTCGATCACAGGCACCAACCTGTTCATCTGCGGCCTGATCGGCCTGCTGGTAACAGCGCTGATTGTCGTGATCACCGAATATTACACCGGCACCAACAAGCGTCCGGTTAATTCGATTGCCCAGGCATCGGTTACCGGCCATGGCACCAATGTCATTCAGGGCCTGGCGGTTTCGCTTGAATCAACTGCAATGCCGGCAATCGTCATTGTTGGCGGCATCATCGCAACCTACCAGCTGGCCGGCCTGTTCGGCACTGGTATCGCGGTTACCGCCATGCTCGGCATTGCCGGCATGATCGTTGCCCTCGATGCCTTTGGTCCGGTTACTGACAATGCTGGCGGTATCGCCGAAATGTCCGGTCTTGATCCGGAAGTCCGCAAGTCAACCGACGCGCTGGACGCGGTAGGCAACACCACAAAGGCTGTCACCAAGGGCTATGCCATTGGTTCGGCAGGTCTGGGTGCCCTGGTTCTGTTTGCAGCCTATTCGAACGATCTGCAATTCTTTGCCTCCAAGGCAAATGCAGAAGGTTCAACCCTGTACCCCTACTTCAAGGGCATGGGCGAGATTTCCTTCGATCTTTCGAACCCATATGTCGTGGCAGGCCTCATCTTCGGCGGTCTCATTCCCTACCTCTTCGGTGGCATTGCAATGACCGCAGTCGGTCGCGCCGCAGGTTCGATCGTCGAGGAAGTTCGTCGCCAGTTCCGCGAAGATCCGGGCATCATGGCCGGCACTTCCAAGCCGAACTATGCGCGTGCTGTCGACATCCTGACCAAGGCCGCGATCCGCGAGATGGTCATTCCGTCGCTGCTTCCGGTGCTTGCGCCACTCGTCGTCTACTTCGGTGTGTTGCTCATCTCCGGTTCCAAGGCTTCTGCCTTCGCGGCACTGGGTGCCTCGCTGCTTGGTGTTATCGTCAACGGCCTGTTCGTTGCGATCTCCATGACATCGGGTGGTGGTGCATGGGACAACGCAAAGAAGTCATTCGAAGACGGCTTCACCGACAAGGACGGCGTTACCCACCAGAAGGGTTCGGAAGCGCACAAGGCATCCGTCACCGGCGATACCGTTGGCGATCCATACAAGGATACGGCTGGCCCTGCGGTCAACCCGGCCATCAAGATCACCA
>JAGRLM010000373.1 GCA_020441795.1 Nitratireductor sp. | reverse complement strand
AGGGCAGCAGGCCGAATTGCTGAAAAACCATGGATACAGTTGAAAGCCGCATCTCGCGCAATAGCTGCTCGGAACAGGTCTGGGGATTGCGCCACTCGCCCTTCGCGAGCACCTCCACCTTTCCCCTTATGACCGGATTGAGGCCGTTCACCGCCCTGAGCAGGGTGGATTTTCCTGAACCCGACAGTCCCATCAGGACAAGCGTCTCACCTTCCTGGACTTCGAGATTGCAATCGGCCACCCCTAATATCTGCCCGGTTTCCGACTGGATTTCGCTACGGGTCTTGCCTGCATCAACCAGCGGCAAGGCTGTATGCGGCTTGTCACCAAATACGATGTCGACAGCCTCGAAGCGTACAACGGACTTGCTCATTTGCCATCCTCTGCATTTTCCCCGGAACGCAGGAACCGGTCGAGCAGGATGGCAACCAGCACGATTACAAGACCAGCCTCGAAACCCATGCCGATATTGACGGTATTAAGGGCCCTTACCACCGGTACGCCAAGCCCGGGCGCACCCACGAGTGCCGCTATTACCACCATGGAAAGCGAGAGCATGATCGTTTGCGTCAGCCCCACCATGATCTGCGGAAGCGCATTCGGCAATTCAATGCGCGTCAGCAATTGCCAGCGCGTTGCACCAAAGGCCTGACCTGCTTCAACAAGCTGCCTGGGGGTGGAACGAATGCCGAGCTCGGTCAGGCGGACAGGCGCTGGAAACGCGAATATCACCGTGGCGACCAGCCCCGGAACCATGCCAAGACCGAAAAGAATGAGCGCCGGTATGAGATAGGCGAAGGTCGGCACTGTCTGCATCAGGTCGAGTACCGGACGCAGGGTTGCTGAAAATTTCGGATTGTGCGCGGCCAGAATGCCAACTGGTACACCCACGACCATGCAAACCGCAGTCGACGCGATGACCAGCGCCAATGTCTGTATCATCTGGTCCCAATAACCCAGATTGAGAATGAGTAGCAGCGAAAGCACCGTAAACAGCGGCAGGGAAATCGAGCGTCGCAACCACCAGGCGAGAAATGTCGCCGCGGCGATGGTGACCAGCGGATGTGGTGAAGCCAGACACCAGTGCAAGGCATCGATCATTGCCTTCAACCAGGTCGAAAGCAGGTCAAACGCCCAGCCTCCATGGTCAATCAGCCAGTCAACCCCGGCCTTTGCCCATTTACCGATCGGTAGCTTGTTTTCAGTGAGGAATTCCAAAGTGCTGTCCCGTCACAAT
The DNA here is from genome assembly GCA_020441795.1 of Nitratireductor sp. Lineage (GTDB taxonomy): Bacteria > Pseudomonadota > Alphaproteobacteria > Rhizobiales > Rhizobiaceae > BOKV01. Next base: position 3,238 of record JAGRLM010000373.1, on the reverse strand, counting down.
GGCAATATGTAAGATCCGGGCAGAAAGTCTGCTTCCTGCCCGGCCACGAAAATCACATTCCAAGTGCGGTCTTCACTGCTGCCATGGCATCGCCACCATCCTTGGTGGTTACTCCGTCAAGCCATGGGGCAATTGCATCGGGATTGGCCTTCAGCCAGTCAATCGCGGCCTTTTCCGGATCCATGCCATCGTCAAGGATCTTGCCCATGATCTGGTTTTCCAAGGCCAGCGTGAACGTCATGTTGGAAACCAGCTTGCCTGCATTGGGGCAATCACCGGCAAATCCGGCACGCGTATTGGTGTATACCGTTGCACCACCGAGATTGGGGCCGAAGAAGTCATCGCCGCCGGTCAGATAGGTCAGGGCAAAATTGGAGTTCATGGGATGCGGTTCCCAACCGAGGAACACAACCGGCTCACCGGCTTTTTCGGCCCGCGCAACCTGTGCCAGCATCCCGGCTTCCGAAGACTCAACCACTTCAAACCCCTTCAGGCCGAAGGCGTCCTTTTCAATCATGTCGAGGATCAGGCGATTGCCGTCATTCCCGGGCTCGATGCCGTAGATCTTGCCCGCCAATTCATCCTTGTGCTTGGCAATGTCGGCAAAATCCTTGATCCCGAGTTCGGCACCCTTGGCATTGGTTGCGAGCGTGTACTTCGCACCTTCGAGATTGACTCCGACGCTCTCGACCGACTTGTCATCGAGATAGGGACGAATGTCGGCTTCCATGGTCGGCATCCAGTTGCCAAGAAACACGTCGATATTCTTGTCCTGCATCGACTTGTAGGTAACCGGCACAGCCAGCAGTTTGATGTCTGTCGAATAGCCCAGCGATTTCAGCAGGAATGTCGTCACTGCTGTGGTCGCGGTGATATCGGTCCAGCCAACATCGGAAAATCGGATCGTGTTGCAGGCTTCGCCGTCAGCCGCGCGGACCGGGGCTGCGCCCAGAACGCCGGCAAGCATGGCGCCAACCGCAAACAGTTTGATGGTTTTCGAGGAAATCATGTCTTTCTCCCTGCAGCGTCTCTGATCTTTGGTGTTCCCTTGGGTTCCGGTTCTGCGCGCCGCATCGATTTTGCCCGGATGGGAGTGCATTTTCAGCATTTTGTCCATTTACCCGCAAGGCATTTCTGCCTAAATTGACTGACCAGTCAATCAACTTCTTATTCAAACGCGCTATTCAGGGCATTATGGCAAGGATTGGAGCAGAGCCGGAACGTCGGCAATCACTCATCGAGGCTGCTGCCGCGATGATCGGCGAACAGGGATCGCTTGACGTCACCGTCAAGGATATCGCTGCGCGCGCCGGCATGTCGTCTGCCCTTGCATTTCATTACTTTGGCGGCAAGGACGAAATCATCACGCAGACCATGCGCTACCTGTTGCGCGAATTCTCGCGTGAGGTTTCAGCGCAGCTGCAATTGGCCAAGACACCAGCACAGCGGGTTGATGCGATCCTGCGCGCCAGTTTCGCCCAAAGCCAGTTCGACCGAAACACGGTGGCTGCGTGGCTGGTGTTTTATTTGCGGGCCTATTCCTCGCCACCGGCTGCAAGACTGCTTCATGTCTATCACAGGCGCCTGCATTCAAACCTCGTTCATGCCCTTTCTCCGCTCTCGGGAAAACAGGCGGCAACCAACCTGGCGGAAGTCATCGCATCACTGATTGATGGCATCTACATTCGCCATGCACTGAAGCCGGAAGGCGCGCAGCGCGCCGAGGCACTGACCATCTGCCGCCTTGCCATCAGCCATTTGCCGGGCATCAGCGATCTCCAGACACCAAAGACAACCCGATCTCCCCAAGGAAACTGACCATGCCCGCCTTTCGTGACCTCCTGCCGCAAGCCAGCCATTTCATCGCCGGTGAATTCGTCAATGGCGAGGGCGAGAAATCCGCAAATCTCTATCCCGCAACTGGTGAAACCCTTGGCGAGATCAGTTGGGCCAGTGACGATGAAATCGAGCGCACGATTGCCGCTGCCAGAAAGGGATTTGAAATCTGGCGCAAGACCCGTCCCGCCGAACGCGCCAGGATTCTTTATCGCACCGCGCAAATCCTGCGGGACATGAATGATACGATCGCCCGCATCGAAACGCTGGATACCGGCAAGGCATTGCAGGAGACAACGGTCGTCGACGTGATATCAGCCGCCGATGCGCTTGAATATTTTGCGGCACAAGCTGCCACCATGGCCGGCGAATATGTCGGGTTTTCCGGCATGGAGGGCGATTGGGGTTATACGGTGCGCGAACCCCTGGGCATTTGCGTTGGAATTACCGCATGGAATTATCCAATCCAGATGGCGGGGTGGAAATCGGCCCCGGCACTTGCCTGCGGCAACGCCTTCATCCTGAAACCAGCGGACCTGACACCCTTGTCAGCGCTCAAACTGGCCGAGGCCTACAAGAAGGCCGGATTGCCGGACGGAGTGTTCAGCATACTGCAGGGCGATGGCCGACTGGGTGCCAAGCTTGTCGCCCATCCCGCAATCGCCAAGGTATCGCTCACCGGATCATCTGTGACAGGGACCAAGGTTCTGGCGGGAGCCGCAGCTTCAATGAAAAAGGTGACGCTGGAACTGGGCGGCAAATCGCCATTGGTTATCTTTGACGACGCCGATATCGATTCAGCCGTTGGCGGTGCGATGTTGGCCAATTTCTATTCTACCGGCCAGGTGTGCTCCAACGGAACGCGTGTTTTCGTGCATGAGAAGATCCGCGACGCCTTTGCGGAAAAGCTGATCGCACGCACGGAGCGCATGGTGATCGGGGACCCGATGGACATGAAGACCAATATGGGACCGCTGGTTTCACGCGCGCATTTCGAAAAGGTCGAACGCTATTACAAGCAGGCGGCCTCTCAGGGTGAATGCCTTTATGATGGCGGCTTTCCGAGCATTCAGGGCTTTAAAGGTGGCAACTGGGTTGGTCCCGTGATCTATGCACCCAGGGACGACAATCAGCCCATTGCTCGCGAGGAAATCTTCGGGCCTTTGCTTTCGCTGTTCACGTTCAGGGACGAGGATGAAGTCACCCATCGGGCCAATGACACCGAGTACGGCCTTGCCGCAGGCGTTTACACCGCCGATCTTGGCAGGGCGCACCGCATGATGTCGCGGCTTCAGGCCGGTACCTGCTGGGTCAACACCTTCAACGTTACGCCTGTGGAAATGCCGTTTGGCGGCCACAAGCAATCAGGCATGGGCATGGAAAACGGCAAATGGGCCCTCGA
>JAGRLM010000372.1 GCA_020441795.1 Nitratireductor sp. | reverse complement strand
GCAAGTTCAACATCAAGTCGGAAAAGCTGGTTCCCGGCGATGACTACGGCATGATGAAGGAAATGCTCACTCGCCGGTTTCAGCGCCTCGTGCGCGAAAACGGCTTGCGTCAGGACGAGGAAGCCGCTGGCGATGAGGACAATGGCGAGACAGCGGATATCGCCAATGCTGTCGAGGTCGATGATGGCCTGCCGCCCTGGCCCGATCTTCTGCTGATCGATGGCGGGCAAGGCCAGTTGAACGCCGCCTTGCAGGTGATGGACGAACTTGGCCTTGCAGACCAGGTCGCGCTGGTTGGCATCGCAAAGGGTCCTGACAGGGATGCAGGCCGCGAGAAATTCTTCATGAAAGGCAAGCCATCCTTCATGTTGCCCGAACGCGATCCGGTCTTGTATTTCGTGCAGCGCTTGCGCGATGAGGCGCACCGCTTTGCCATCGGCTCGCACAGGGCGCGGCGCAAGAAAGAAATGGTTCGCAACCCGCTGGACGAGGTTGCCGGTATCGGACCGTCGCGAAAACGCGCGCTGCTTCATCATTTCGGTACGGCCAAGGCAGTCAGCCGGGCTGCACTGGCCGATCTGAAGGCGGTGGAAGGGATTTCAGAGCAGATGGCCCAGGCGATCTACGATCATTTCCATGAAAACGGGTGATTGAACAAAGTTTTACCCGCCAAAAGTGCCGGGGTGATTGAAAAAACGGGAAAAGCCCTGTTTGGTGCCATTGCAAATAAATCTGGGCTCATTCGACGGAACACAGCATGACGGGCAACAACATGGCAGGCAAGAAGAAGAAGGATGCGCATTGGCTGGCCCTTCCCAATCTGCTGACCTATGCGCGGATTCTGGCGGTCCCGCTGGTGGTCCTGTGCTTCTATCTGGAAGGAAAGCTGCAGTCTTCCGATTTCGCACGCTGGTCGGCGCTGGCCATTTTCATCATTGCCAGTGTGACTGATTTCTTTGACGGATATCTCGCGCGGATATGGGAGCAGACATCGACGATTGGCCGTATGCTGGACCCCATCGCCGACAAGTTGCTGGTTTCGACCTGCCTGCTTTTGCTTGCGGCAGATACGGACCGCACCATTGCCGGCTGGTCGCTTTGGGCTGCCATCATCATATTGTGCCGGGAAATACTGGTCTCGGGCTTGCGCGAATATCTGGCGGAACTGAAGGTCTCCGTGCCGGTAACCCGTATTGCCAAGTGGAAGACCACGGTGCAGATGGTCGCCATCGGCCTGCTGCTCGCAGGCCCTGCCGGTGACAAGGTCCTGCCCTATACCACGGAATTGGGAATTGGCATGTTGTGGCTGGCAGCCATCATCACGCTTTATACCGGTTATGACTATTTCAGGGCTGGCTTGAAGCATGTGATCGTGGAGTGAGTGACGTGAAACTGGTTTATTTTTCCTGGATCCGCGAAGGCGTCGGCATGGGTGAGGAAGACGTCACCCTGCCGGGCAATGTGGTGACCGTTGGCGACCTGATCGCCTGGCTGAAGACTCGTGGCGAGGAATTCGACCATGTGCTTCGCCATGACAGCGCGATCAGGGTTGCGATCAATCATGAGCATGTCGATGATCGCAACCACCCGCTCGCCGGTGCTACGGAAATAGCGCTTTTCCCGCCTATGACAGGTGGCTGAGATGGCTATCGAACCGGTCGTGCGAATTCAGGCTGAAGACTTCGATCTCACCGGGGAAGTTTCCCGATTGACAAACGGCCGGAACGACATTGGTGCGGTTGTGACGTTTACCGGACTTTGCCGTGATGAAGGCGGCAGTCTTTCAGCCCTGGAACTGGAACATTATCCGGGAATGGCAGAAGCGGAGATCATGCGGATTGCGCGAATGGCCGCTGAACGCTGGCCATTGACCGGCCTTGCTACCATCCACCGCTACGGCAAGATTGCGCCCGGAGGCAATATCGTTCTGGTCGTTGCCGCGTCGTCACATCGTCAGGCGGCATTCGAGGCGGCGTCGTTCCTGATGGATTTCCTGAAGACGCGCGCGCCATTCTGGAAAAAGGAGCACCTCACAGACGGCACCCAGGGAAAATGGGTGGACGCCCGTGAGGTGGATGACAAGGCAGCCGAACGCTGGAAATAGGGCCTATTCGGGGCCGAAGTCGCGGTTTGGCGCGGTGATGTTGAACACACCAACACCTTGCTGCGGCATGAACATTTCGATGCAATTTCCCGGCCCGTCGGTGAACATCCAGGGATGGGTAAGAAATGTCGAAACCGAAAACTGTTCGCCCGGATTGAGATTGGCGTAGTTTACCGGCTGACCGTCAAAGCCGATCCACATGACAGAGCGATAGCCTTCACTGCGATTGACGAATGTGACGGTCAAGGGAACATCGGAGCGCTGCGAGCGGTTGTTGCCCATCGTTTCACAGGTAGCCCAGCGCGGATCATATACCTGACCGGTTTGACCGGCTGGTTGGCCGGGCGCCTGCGGTTGGGCGATGTTTCCGCCCTGCCCGCCATAGAACATGCATTCGTCGAGGAACTGGTTGATGGCGCGGCTTGAACCTGAAAGTCCAAGCGTGACGAACTGACCGCCATTGACGGAATAGGCTATTGAAGACATTCGCTTCAAAGCAGACCAGAGCGGATCTTCGAAAGGCAGATCCATGCGCACGCCATACAAGCCTTCTTCCGACTGTGGAATATCGACCACGGCTGGATAGATGGTGTTGAAGCCCTCGCCGAGGAAACGGATTTGCACATTGTCGCCGTTTCGGGCCTGTCCGAAATCGGCAGCGAATTTCATCGATACCGAAGTCGCCGAGGACCGGGCATTGCAATAGCCATAGACGGCTACGTTGTCCGTCTCAGGAACCGAGTAGCGCAGCTCGGAAGCCGTGACGCCGCGTTCGGCCTCGTCGGTGAACTGGTTGGATGACCACTGGAAGCCATCAGGGTTCTGGGCTGTAGCCGGCCCTGCATTGAGGGCAAGCGCAAGGATGGCGGCGAACAATGCGGATACTCTGGTTGCCATGGAACAGTCTCCTTCCGTTTCCGCCTTTTTATCTGTCCAGCACACAGCTGTCTTCTATGCCGTTGAAGTTCAGATAGGCCTGCCTGCCCTTGGTGTGCAATTGGTAGCTGCCACTTTCAAACAGGTTGCCCGAACCTGAAACAACCTGCGGCAACCGGATTTCAGGCAGACTGTCATGGCTGGCATAGGCTGTAAACTGACCATTAATCTCTTCGAATCGGACAATCAGCGGTATGCCCTCATTGCAGCTGTATTGGCTGATCGTCACGCGAGGCGGATTTTGCGAAACAATGCCGGAGCGGCCTGTATCCATCGCGGTGATGACGTAAAGGTCACGGAACTGGCCACCGCGCTCTGCATAGTGGATCTTGCGCGTGTTGATGCCGATGGCGATCTGGACATTGCGGGAGGCGTCATTGAGATAGACGAAATTCGCGTCGGCACTCATCTGGACAAAGTTGAAGATCGAGCCGTTGTCGCCCTGCTCCATCCAGGTATTGCCGTTGACGCGGACAAATTTGCCGCCGGGGAAATAGGCAGTGGAGATGTTGGATGTCGTTACCTGCGAGCGGATCTGAACGAGGTGCGGATTTGCCTGCGGGGCAGCGCCGGTGAAGCGGTTGAGCGCATTTGCAGATGATGATGCTGTTGCGATGGTGGCAAGTGCGAGGATTGAAAGTGCGGCTGTGCGCAGTGGCTTGATGTTCATTGTCGTGTTTCCTGTCTGTGTGGTTCAAGTCTTGTTGAAGGAACGGTTGTTTCGTTCGTTCCCGTTGACCAACAGATAGGTGCATCAATGTGCATTCGATGCGCGATAATGCACACACCGAAATCAGGATCAGGCTGCCAGCGACGCTCCCGAAACTGCCGCGAAATGGCAGGCGGAAGCCAGAAGGACACAGCTGTGCCAGATGGCATTTTGAAAACGCAGGCTTTCCCACATGTGAAACAGGACGCCCACCGTATAGATGATGCCACCGGTAACAATGAGAATTGAAACGGCAAGGGGCAAGGTGGTGAAGATCGGCCAGACCAGGAGCAGGCTCGCCCAGCCCAGCGGCAGGTAGAGAGCCACGGAAATACGCTCGAACCGTTTGCCAAGCGCAAGTTTTGCAATCGCCCCGGCGAGCGCCACTACCCAGACCAGGGCGAGAACACCATAGGAGAAAATGCTGCCCAGAATGACAGCGAGCGGCGTGTAGGTGCCCGCGATCTTGATGAAGATTGCTGCCTGGTCAAAGCGCTTGAGCACCGGCTTCCAATCCAGATGCGGGATCATGTGATAGGCCGCGGAGACCATGAACAGCGTGATGATGGCCGCGCCATAAATTGCCAGGCTGATGCTGGTGCCAGTGCTGACACGAGGGATGGCCATGACGAGCAATAGCGGCACTGCAATTAGGCTGGATGAAATACCAATGGCATGGACTATGCCATCGGCAAGGCGTTCCTGAGCCGAATATTCCCTTGCCGTTTGAGTCATACCCAATACTCCTTCATCCGCAACCGGCCACAGTTTTTCACCCGGCAATCATGCAACCAGCTTTTTGACCGGTTGAAAAGCCTATCACAGGGTCCATTGTGTTCTGGTTAAGGCCGATCAGTCGGATTCCAGACTGTTGCTGCGTCGTGTCGCAACCAGCAATGCGACCAATATCGAATAGGTAGCTGCATCGCGCCAGATGATCGGGAACCAGCCGTCCCAAATTGATTCGAGGATTCCGATGGCCATCCCTCCCATTGCGGCGGCCAGGGGCGATGACAATCCACCCAGAGAGGCCAGAAACAGGACCTTGATCGAAAAGGCGATGCCGGTGCCGAAATCCATGTTGCCATAGTGCCAGGCCGCTAGCACGCCAGCGAGCGCGGCAATCAATCCGGCAACGGTCAGCGAGGTCACGAATACGCGTCTGGCGTCGATCCCCACAAGTGCTGCAGCTCGCTCATCCTGACAGACCGCGCGCCATACCAGGCCGGCGCGCGAATAGGCTAGAAAGGCGCTGCCGATGGCGATGGCCGTCAACCCGGCAAGGGTTACAATCAGCTTCAGCGGCGTAGTAGTAACGGAAAATGTTGCCCCGCCGATGTGAATGACCGTGTTGAGGAAAGGCGCTAGCCAAGGCGACCAGTTTCCGCTGGCAAGCCTGGTTCCTTCCATCAGCACAAGAAGCACCGCCAACGAGGCGGCTATCGTCATGTTGGGTGTTGCAATCCGCAATGGCTGCAGGATGGCACTCGCGATAAAGCGCGCGGCAAGGCCGGTAAGTGTCAGGGAAGCCAACAGTCCAAGCGCCAGGGCGGCAGGATAGATGAGCAGCAGTCTGTTCCAGCCGAAAGCTGTTGAATAGACTGCAACCTGTCCCGCAAAGGCAAAGAGCGCACCATGGATGAAACTGGCGCGCCGCAGGACGCCATGGGCAATGGCGTAGCCAAAAGCCAGAAGCGCATAAAGCGCACCCAGGTGTATGCCATTGACGATCTGCTGCGCGAAATAGGCCATTGCCCTTGCCCTCAACTACGCGCATTATAACTGTCTAAATTGGTTTAGACAGTTAGATTATTCGATGAAATTTGCCTGGACACCGCATCGCTTTTCAGGAGGTACGCTGGCATTTGATCTCGCCAATACGGTGATATTGCGCCACGACCCAGCGCGTCGGCTGGACCGGATTTCCGGGCCTGAAGACCTTGCAGGCTTTGCCGTTGCCGCTTCGCTCCATTGTGCTGAGGCAAGACAGGACATGGCATATGCGCCCTGCCCGGCATCGGCGCTACAGCCTTTGCTGGAATTGCGCGAACTGATCGATCGGCATTTCCGGTCATTGGCGGTTAGTGGTGAAAGCAACTTTGCGACATTCGTTGCCATGGCCGACAAGGCAGCGTCCATCCTCCGTCAGACAGGCATGACACCGCAGCGCATTGATGGTGCGGTGTCGCTGTCTGCGCTTTCGCTCGCAATGGAAACCATGAACTCCGCCTCCAAAGCCTTGCGGGTAAAGCTGTGCGCCAATTGCGGCTGGCTGATAGTGGACACGAGCAGAAACAGAAGCCGGATCTGGTGCGACATGACGGTCTGCGGCAATCGCGAAAAATCAAGGAGGCACTACAACCGGAAAACCGGGAGCCCAGAGGCATGAAACAAAAAACCCTTGCGATGATTGTCGTTCTTGCCCTCTCGCTCACAAGCTGCCAACGCGAGTCGAATACCGGGCCGTACGAGATTTCCGGTCGGATATTCGTCTTCAACTACCGGCTTTCCTACGCAACCTATCTGGTGACCTTGAAGCGGCTCGGAACACTTGACACCAATGCCCGGATGGTTGCCCGGTTTGAAAATCCGGCTGGGGGCGAGATGCTGGAAACAAGCCAGAAACTGTTTCCAGCGCAGGAAAAGGTAGTGATCGAAAGCCCGCATCTGACATGCGTGAGAAAGGACCGGCCCTATGCTGTTGCGATCAGGATATTGTCCGACGACGGAACGCTGCTGCAGGAACTTCAGACCATGGTCAAATCCGATCTCGACCAGTCCATATTGCCGCCAAAGCCGCTGGTTGACGGGCCAGCCTATCAGCGAAATGCGGCGGCCTTCGATGAAAACGGCAAGCCGTTGACGGGAACGATGGAGGGCTGTCCGCCCGGTTGACCGCGATCAAACTACCGTCAGGATTTCGTCGAGTGGCTTCTTGATCTTGGCGACTGCAGGCACAGTGGCATTGCCCGCCGCATAGCCGGTTGCAATGATCATCACCGGCTTTTCCGATGCAGGTCTTTTCAGCAAATCATTGAGGAATTTCATCGGATTGGGTGTGTGGGTCAGTGCCGACAGTCCGGCATTGTGCAATGCTGTCAGGAGGAAACCGGTGGCGATGCCCACGCTTTCAGGCACGTAATAATTCTTGTAGCGCGTGCCGTCGGCGAATTCGCCATAGCGCTGGGCGAAGACCACGATCAGCCATGGCGCGTCATCCAGATGCGGCTTTTCAGGGCCGGTGCCGATGGGGGCGAGCGCCTTCAGCCATTCATCACCCGCCCCGCCGTCGTAAAAGGCAATCTCCTCTTCTTCGGCTGCCTTGCGAATGGCGGACTTGGTCGCGGGGTCGCGGATTGCCACAAAATGCCAGGGCTGGTGATTGGCGCCAGATGGAGCAAGCCCTGCTGTTTCGATGCAGTTTTCGATGACCTTTGGCGCCACCGCAGCGGTGTCGAATTCCCGCACGCTATGGCGCTTGCGCATATAGCCCAGAAATGCTTCTGATCGGCTCAGCATTTCAGTTTCGGGCAATGCCACGCGGTCCGGCAGGGGCAATGCCTGATAGGTGAGATCATCGCGGGAATACATGCTTGTTCTCCATTGAAGGACTGCATCGCGATCATAATAGCGAGGCTGGCAACAAAAAAGGCCGGAGCTTGCGCCCCGGCCCCCGATTTTCATGCTCGGTCAATCAGCCAACGATTTCGGTTCCGGAGAACCAGTAGGCGATTTCTTCAGCCGCAGTCTCTGGTGCATCGGAGCCATGTACCGAGTTTTCGCCAATCGAAAGGGCGAATGTCTTGCGGATGGTGCCTTCGTCTGCATTGGCAGGATTGGTAGCGCCCATGACTTCGCGGTTCTTCAGGATGGCGTTTTCACCTTCCAGGACCTGAACAACTGTCGGGCCGGATGACATGAATTCGCACAATTCACCGAAGAACGGGCGGTCCTTGTGAACTGCGTAGAAGCCTTCCGCTTCGCGAAGGCTCATCCAAACGCGGCGTGATGCCACGACGCGCAGGCCTGCGTCTTCAAGCATCTTGGTGATGGCACCGGTCAGGTTGCGCTTGGTCGCGTCCGGCTTGATCATGGAAAAGGT
>JAGRLM010000371.1 GCA_020441795.1 Nitratireductor sp. | reverse complement strand
GGATATCCCGCCACATAGAACAGCGCATCGATCTCGCCAGACAACAATTTTTCCATGGCTTCATCCGTGCCGATCTTCTGGCGATCCGCCTTGACGCGCAGGATATCAAGAACAAGCGAGGCCGTCAGGAAGGTGCCCGAATCCTGCTTGCCAACTGCAATCTTCTTGCCTTCGAGATCACGCACACTGGCAATATCCTTGCGGGCCAGCAGATGGATTTCCTCGTTATAGAGGGGGAACATTATCCGCACGCCCTTCACGGCATTCTGGATTTCGGCATTTCCCGATTCGTAAGTCTTGAGATATTCCAGCACATCCGACTGCACGATGCCGAATTGCGTATTCTTGCGATTGCGAACACCAATAAAGTTTTCAAGGCTCCCGGCACTTTCCTGGACATTGAGTGTCTGTCCGCAGGCAGCACCCAGCTTCGCCATGTCCCGCCCAATCTGGATATATGTCCCCTTGGGGCCACCCGTCAGGATGTTCTTTTCAAACTCTGCCGCGGAAGCCGGCGCAAATACACCTGCCACGAGCACCACAACGGCATATAAATATATCGCGATACGGACCAATTGAGCCTCCTCTAACAATCAGATTCGAGTGCGCGGATCAGGTCACGCAGCGCCACCGCTGGTGCCCGGCCGAACGTATCTGCCAGTACTTTTGCCACGCATTGTCCCTCAATCAGCCCGGTAGCAATACGGTCGCGCTGACCATTGCTCATGCCATCGAGCCCCTTGGCGTTTTCAATGGCTTCGGCAACCTTCAGCGGATCGCGCGGACTGAGATCAGACGGAACAGCCGCGGTTCTAGCCTCGCCATCCTTTGGCGCTTTCGCCGTCTCGGCCACTGCTTGCAGGCTTTCAATCTCCCGCCGCAGCTTCTCGGTTTCGGCGCGCGCCTCGGCCAGTTCCGATGTCAGGCGGTTGCGATTGTCGGCATCGCTGGAACTGCGGGAAGCCATCGTTGCTTCAAGAGCTTCACGGCTCTTGCGTGCAGCATCAAGCTGCGCCTCCAGGCCAGCCACCTTTGCTTCCAGCCCGGAAATGCGGACTTTGGCGGCGTTCTGATCTGCCGAGCCACTTCCGGCATTGGCTTTCAGCGACCTGATTTCGTCTTCAAGGCTGGAAAGACGGGTAATTTCCGCGTCCATCTTTTTCAGTTGTTCGTCACGCGCAACAATCTTGGCGTTGAGCGCAGGGATATCCGTCTTCGTCGCCTGTTCAAGCTGCCGTTCGAGATCGGTTGCAACCTGCTGCCCCACCTCGATCCGGCTGCGCAGCTCTGCAATCGTCTTCTCGTTTTGAGCAAGCGCCTTGTCACGGTCAGCCAATTCGGATTCAAGTCGGGGTATCTGATCGCCATTGCCATTGTCGAGTTGCGCCCGCAGTTCGGCAATCAACTCCTTGTCTTGTGACAACTCCCGACGCAGGGAGGCAATCAGTGCGGCATCGCCGGAGCCGTTTTCCGTCGCCAGTTTCTCCGCCAGTTCAAGTTGCCGCCGCAGATTGGCAAGTTCAACATCCTTGGCATCGAGTGATGCCTGCAGGGAAATGCCGCTGTTTCCGGAAAGCAGTTTGTCCCAGGCGATGTATCCGCTTGCGCCAATCGCAATCAGCGCCAGCAAGACAACCAGCAAGGACGACCCACCCGATGCCGACGCCCGGGATGAACCCCTGCCCCAATCGCTCATTGTCCGCTCTCGAAAGTCACGCTGGTCATGGAATGGATTTAGGTCCTTGGCAATTGAAGTGCAAGTGCCTGAACCTATTGGCCCAGATTGGCGAAGTTGAACAGTTTCCGATCCAGAAGATGCGAGGGACGAACATTGGTGAGCGCCCGGATCATCGTATCCTTGCGACCCGGCATCCTTGTTTCAATGTCTGAAAGCATGGCTTTCATTGCGTTGCGCTGCAAACCATCCTGGCTTCCACAAAGGTCACACGGAATGATGGGAAACTGCATGGCCTCCGCAAACCGGGCGAGATCAGCCTCCGCGCAAAGGCTGAGCGGGCGCAGGACCAGCACATCCCCTTCATCATTGATCAGTTTCGGCGGCATTGCAGCAAGCCGTCCGCCATGGAAAAGATTCATGAAGAAGGTTTCGAGAATGTCTTCCCGGTGATGGCCCAGCACAAGCGAGGAACAGCCCTCCTCGCGCGCAATCCGGTAAAGATGGCCGCGCCGCAGGCGCGAGCAGAGCGAGCAATAGGTTGCCGTATCCGGCAGCTTGTCGGTAACGATGGAATAGGTGTCCTGATACTCGATCCGGTATTCCACGCCCAACTGGTCAAGATAGGCCGGCAGGATATGCTTGGGAAAATTCGGTTGCCCCTGGTCGAGATTGCAGACCAGGAGATCAACAGGCAGCAGGCCGCGCCATTTCAGGTCCAGCAGCACCGCCAGCAAGCCATAGGAATCCTTGCCACCCGACAATGCCACCAGCCAGCGGTCGCCCTGGTTCACCATTGCATAGTCTTCGATCGCCTGCCGCGTATTGCGCACTAGCCGCTTGCGCAACTTGTTAAATTCGACCGAATTGGGCGCGCTGCGAAACATCGGATGGCAATCATCAGCCGATACCGTTGCGTCTTGCGCGGGCAATGCCGTGATCGCCGAATTTGTCACATGTTCGTTCATGCCAACTCCATACAGCATGAAGGCCTGCGAC
>JAGRLM010000370.1 GCA_020441795.1 Nitratireductor sp. | reverse complement strand
CCGGCAATGATGGCCACCTTGCCGCTGGACAGGCGGCAATCGTCGCAGGGCTTGCCGGTTCAGGTGACGATTTCCTTTCGCTGCGCACGGGCCCGGGAACCAGTTTCCGTGAGATTGCCCGCATGCGATCAGGAACCAGGATGACGATCAATCTGACCCGCAATGGTTGGGTCCAGGTAGCACTCGACAACGGCATGAGCGGATGGGCTTTCGCCAAATATGTTTCGCCCGAAAATGCGGCACCTGCTCCCCAGCCAAAGCGCGACACTGCCGCCAAAGTTCCGGAAGTCGGCCCCGACAAGCCGGAAGTCCCGGTAATAGAGCCCGAAAAACCCGAGCTGAAACAACCCGAAATAGCCAAGCTGCCAGACCCGCCAGCAGCAAAGCCGGAAAAGCCGGTTGTCGCCATCGCCGACCAGAAACGACTGGCGCTTGTCATCGGCAATTCCAGATATCTCAACACTACCGAACTCCCGAACCCCTCCAATGACGCGAGATTGATCGCCGGAAAGCTTGGAGAACTCGGTTTTGAGGTAATCAATGCGCTTGATGCCGGCAAGGCCGACATGGAGGTGGCAATACGCCAATTCGTCAAGGAATTGCCGGGAACGGATGTTGCGCTGTTCTTCTATGCAGGTCACGGAATGCAGGTGAACGGCGTCAATTACCTCATCCCCATTGACGCGAAACTGGAGGATTCGACCGCCCTCGACTTCGAGACGATTGACCTCAATACCGTATTGAATTTCATGAACCAGGATGAGCGCATCTCGATTGCGCTTCTTGACGCCTGCCGGGATAATCCGCTTTCCCGCCGTTTCCAACGCAAGGCAACGCGCTCGGCATTCATCGGACGCGGACTGGCCGCCCCTAGCGCTGGCAGCGGTGAAATGCTGATCGGCTTTGCCACGGCTCCTGGCGAGGTTGCGCTCGATGGCTCAGGCAGCAATTCACCCTTCAGCACCGCACTTGCCCGGCATATGGGCGAAAAGGGCGTCGACATCGAGGTCATGCTGAAGCGCGTCAAGGCCGAGGTCTATGACACGACCAACAAGGAGCAGGAGCCCTGGCATAATTCTGCACTGCGCCGCGAATTCTATTTCAATCCACAATAAGTGTGGAATGCGCTGGCCGCGGAGATTTACCAGCAGATTGCAACTATACGCGAGGTTGCCGGGAGCATAGGGTCAAGGCTGGATTTACTGCGTTCTCGGGCGGACGGCAGGCAAGACTGAGCCGCAGGAGGGGAATTTGAATGACTGCTGACGCCCCGGAAAAGAGCCCGCTCAAGGGCCGGGAAAAGGGAAATGTACTGAGCCCCAGCAGCAGGCTCTTCGCTTTGCTGACATCGTTGATCCTCCCCAGGAAAAGCGCCTCGGGCGTGCTCGTTTCACGGCTTTTCGGCCTCGCTTTGCTTGTCGGCCTGCTTGCCATTCGCGCCATCGACCCTGTCTTCGTACAAACGGTCAGAAACCAGAGTTTCGACCTTTACCAACGCATCCACCCGCGCGAATTCCAGAAATTCCCGGTGGCCATTGCCGATATCGATGAAGGTAGCCTGAAAAAATATGGCCAATGGCCCTGGCCGCGAACGAGGGTCGCGGAACTTGTAACCAAACTCACCCAAGCTGGTGCGGTTGTCATCGGATTCGACATCGTGTTCGCAGAAGCCGACCGGCTGTCACCCGAGCGTATTGCCGAGGACAATCCCCAACTCCCTGAAACTGTGCGTGCGGAACTTTCCGCCCTGCCCTCGAATGAACTGGCCTTCGCCAGGGCAATAGCATCATCGCGCGTGGTTGTGGGTGAAACCAGCGTCAGAAGCCTTCGCCAGGCAGGGACTGACACATCGCCGATACCGCAGGTGCCCTATGCAATGCTCGGCATGGACCCTGATCCGTATATCCCGCATTTCCCCGACATCGTTCGCAATCTTGAGGTTCTGGAGAAGAACGCCGCCGGGCACGGCGTATTCACCGTTGACCCCGACACCGACGGCATTTTCCGCCGTGTGCCCCTGGTCATGAAAATACGTGACCAGTTGCGCCTTGGCCTTTCTGCTGAAATGCTGCGCATTGCTACCGGCGGACAGGCCTTTGCCATCCGCACCGATGCAGCCGGCATCTCCGGCATTGTGGTTGGCAGGGTACTCGTACCGACCGATTCGAACGGCAAGGTCTGGCCGTGGTTCTCGCTTTCCTATCCGCAGCGATATGTTTCCGTCGGTTCGATCCTCGACGGCACCGCGCCACCTGACGCTGTAAAGGGCCATCTCGTGCTGGTCGGCACCTCAGCCGTCGGGCTGGAGGATTACCGCGCCACGCCGGTTGCCAGCGCCATGCCCGGCGTCGAGATACACGCGCAGATCATCGAGAACATCATGGGCAAGACCTTTCTCACCCGCCCGAACTATGCCCCCGGCATGGAACTGGTAATCTTCGCGCTGGCAGGGCTTGCCATCATCTGGATCATCCCGAATGTGGGCGCGGTCTGGGCGTTCATTTCTTCAGCTGCATTCCTCGCTATGTGGTGCGGCGGCTCCTTCTGGGCGTTCATGGAAAAGCACATGCTGATTGACGCAACCTTCCCGGCAGCCGCCATGCTCACCATGTTTGTTGCGATGGCAACTGCCAACTACATTCGCGAGGAGCGCCAGAAGCGCCAGATCCGTGGAGCCTTCGGCCAGTATCTCTCGCCCGCCCTCGTGGACCAGCTCACCAGTGACCCCGAACTGCTGACGCTGGGCGGCGAGACCCGCCCACTGTCGGTCCTGTTCACGGATGTTCGCAAATTCACCACCATTTCGGAGAGCTACAAGAAAAATCCGCAGGGCCTGACCCGGCTCATGAACCGTTTCCTGACCGTCATGTCGAACGCAATCCTGGAACGCTCCGGCACCATCGATAAATATATGGGGGACGCGATCATGGCATTCTGGAACGCCCCGCTCCCTGACGAGAACCATGCATATGACGCCTGCAAATCAGCACTGGCCATGCTGGACGCTGTCGAAGCACTCAACAAGGAGCGCAAGAGCGAACTTGAAGGCAGCACCGACGAGACCTGGCACGAGATCAAGATTGGCATCGGTATCAACAGCGGCGATTGCGTGGTCGGCAACATGGGCAGTGAGATGCGCTTCGACTACACCGCGCTCGGCGATACGGTGAACCTCGCCTCGCGCCTTGAGGGCCAGTCAAAGCCATATGGAATCCTAATAATTCTTGGCAGTGGCACGGCGGAGGCCGTCCGCGACATCCTGCCGGTTCTCGAAATTGACCTCATCCGTGTCAAGGGCAAGACAGAACCTGAGCGAATCTATGCGCTGATGGGGGATGAGACGATGAAGGCGTCCGACGACTGGCTCGCACTGCGCGCAATGAACGCGTCAATGCTGGCAAGCTATCGCACACAGGACTGGACATCAGCCGAAGAGGCGCTGGCGCAGATCGAGGCTATCAGCGAAAAGCTCAACCTCTCACTGAGCGAATATCTGTTCATTTACGACACCCGTATCCAGGAGTTCCGCAACAACCCGCCCGGCAAGACCTGGGACGGAATTTACGATGCGACCGAAAAATGAGGGGACATTTGGACGTTACTGGTCCAGCTTTAGCAAAGCGGCAACTGCCTTGTCGCGGTTTTCGGCATCATTGGCGAAGTACAATTGTCCGCTGCTGCTGACCCATGCGGTGATGTAGGTGACGAAGACCTGCATCGGCGCCTTCATGGTGATCGCCGGTGTGATCTTCAATTCGAGGCTTGTCGGCGCCTTGCCATATTGCGGGGCAGGATCAAGCCTGATTTTGGCAACGGTCTGCTTGTCGCCTTCTTCGAATGCCTCCAGCACCCCATAACTGGTGGGAATGTCACGCAAACTGGCACTGTCCTCGAATTCGGCAAAACTCGCGGTCCTTCCATCCATGGTAAGCCGCACCGTGTGATCAGCGAGGTTCACATAAAGATGATCGTCACCAAGCGGCACATTCTGCCAGCGGCGCCGTTCCAGGTTGACCAGTATCTGTGATATCCGCCTTGAAGGTGGCACTGCCATTGCCGCCAGGGTGGCGTCATCCATTTCGCCTGTCACCGCGATACTGTGGCGCTTCTGAAACAGGCGGATCGCCGTGCGGGTTCCCTTGTCGGTGAACGCCGATACGGAAAAATCCTCCGGCGGCAAGTCACCGGTCAGGACCAGCAGATCGCGGATCTGGTCGAAGGTATAGGGCGCACCGACGGCAAGCTTGGGCCAGCGCCCGGAAATATCGATTCGTTGCAATTCCGAAAGCTTGGCAATCAACCGCACATAACGGTCATCCGCATTGAGAAAGCCCGATGCGTAATTGCGGAAATTGCCGGCATCCGCCGCTCCCTCCAGATAAGAACCGGGGTCAAACTCCACCGGCACCACGGCATTGCGCGCCTCGGGATGCGCCGGGCCGATGCGCCCATTGCGCAGATCCTGGCCAAACTCGACAACAGCGCCGCTGAGCAGCATGTCGAGCCGCGCCAGCTCTTCCGGCCTGGTGGATTCCATCAATCCGGCAATTTCATCGGTATTGTAGAATTGCGGTGAAAGCCCGTGCACGGACGAGATGCTGAGTTCCTTCAGCAACGCCTTCGCCTTGCTCTTGGGTCCGTTGTCACGAACCCAGATCGGCTTGAAATTGCGGCTGGCATAGTAGTCCCGCACGACGGCCATTTTGGAATTCACATCGCTGGAGCCCGTGTCAGCCTTGCCGGCATCAAACAGTTTCAGCAATTCTGCGGCAACAATCTCGTTGTCCGTTGCTTCCGCCGGGGCCGGTGGCAGGATCACAAGGGCGAGCGCAAGCAATGCCCCCGACAAGATTTGAAGGAACTCCATTCTACTCCTCAAATCATTTGCTGTACGGAAACTGCGACCGCAGCTTCATACTGGTCATAAATCACGTTGACGCTGTCAAGGGCACCGACGCCGTGCAGGAACGCGACTTCCGTTACTTGCACAAACATCGACACGCCATTCGCAGTCGGTGTCCCGAATGTGACATCATTCCCTGTTGTTCCTGGCATGCCCGAAAGCAGGGCATCGAGATTGATGAAATCCTCGTTGACGTTGAAATCCAGCACTTCATCAATGCCGGGCGTCGCCGTCATGACAAACTGGTCCGCCCCTGCGCCACCGCTCAAGATGTCAGCACCGGCATTGCCGATCAGGATGTCGGAACCGTCCGTGCCGGTAAGCGTGTCGTTGGCAGCCGTCCCCACAATCAGATAGCCGGTGTCGAGCGTGGTTCCCGACCCGTCATTGGCAAATGCCACGACCACTCCCTGGTCAATGCTGCCGATGCCATCCGAGATGGTGGCCGTGTAGACGAAATTGAGGCTTTCACCGGTGCCCAGCAAAAAATCATCAACCAGGCCGGTGAACTCCCAATTGACAGTGCCGTCGGTAGATAGCCCGTCAATGATGGCGGTATCGGTCGTGAACAGGGTCAACGGATCGAACCCGGGGGCCACATAGGCATTGCCAGAGACAGCTGCAGTGACACCCGTGACCGTCACGACGTCGCTCAGATTGTTGTCATGAACATCGAAATGACCTGTGGTGGCACTATCCAGAAACAGACCTGTCACCTGTGGCAGGTCATTGGCATTATTGCTGCCGGTGACAGTGATGGTCACTTGCTGGATGCCTGAATCTTCCGTTCCGTCATTGGCGACGACATCATAGACAAGCTCCAGGCTCTCACTTCCGCCGAGATAATCGAACAGGTCAGCGGCGGCAGCAAAATTCCAGTTGATGACCCCGTCGGTCACCCCATTGGCAATCACGCTGCCGGTATCCACACTGAAAAGCCCCTCAAGCGCGGCAAGGCTCAAACCGCCGTCATTGCCGTTTGTTCCCGAAAGGC
>JAGRLM010000369.1 GCA_020441795.1 Nitratireductor sp. | reverse complement strand
ATCCCGTATCCCTTCTGTCATTGGCTGACCCAATGCCTGAAAAAGCAAAAAGCCGCATCGAGTTTCTTGAAATTCTGCATCTCGGGATCCGGCCTGGGAGGCGGCGGATGGTGCAACGCAACAGACGCAGTGCAAGTGCGAAATAGCTATCGCATTTGATTGACACAGACAAGTCAGACCAAGGTAATAGCATCACAATGCAAAATTGGTCACGAAACTGCTGGTCAGCGCCCTTTCGGGGCTAGCCGGCCAGGAACAGGGCCTTTACGCCATCGGCGACAAATTGCACTGACAAGGCGGCCAGCAGCAGGCCCAGAAGCCTGGTCAATATGGTTCTGCCCGTCACGCCCAGATAGCGATCAATTCGGTCTGCAAGAACAAATGCGCCAAGCACCAGCAGCATGACCGCACAAAGAATGCCTGCCAGAACCAGTTTGCCGGTCCAGTCCTGACCAAGCTGGGTGGAAAGCAGGATGGTCGCTGAAATTGCACCGGGACCCGCGATGAGTGGCACAGCCAGCGGGAAAGCTGCGATATTGGCAATGTGATCGCGGGTTATGGCGCGTTCGGTGGTTTTCTCGTGGCGCTCTTGGCGCTTTTCGAAAATCATCTCGAAGGCAATATAAAAGAGCAGCAAACCGCCTGCGACGCGGAAGGCGTGGATGGTGATGCCAAGCGTGGAAAGCACGCTGACGCCGGTTAAAAGGAATGCCAGAAGTACGGCGATCCCGATCAGGCTGGCGCGGGTGGCAGTTGCAAGCCGTTGCTGGCGGGTCATGCCGACGGTCAATGCCAGAAAGATCGGCGCAAGCCCGGGCGGGTCAAGCGTGACGAGCAACGTCACAAAAGCGTTCAGCAAGGCATCATATGTTGGCAATTGAAACGACTCCTGCCAATGAATGGCGGTGATGGGTAAAATACGGATGCAAAGCCTGAAACTGGAAATTCTGGATCACATTAGCGATCCGGGCCATCAAGACAAGGCGAATGACGACGCATTGTGCTTCAATGACCACATGGCAGCAGTGCTTGATGGCGCCACGGGCCTGGGTGATCACCCGATTTTCGACGATGCGGAAAGTGATGCAGCCTGGCTGTCGCGGTTTGCGGCACCCATGCTGGCGGGCCTTGAAGCCGATCTTCCGGAAATCGTTCGAGCGGTAAATCTTGCCGCTTGTCGCGAAGTTGCAAAGCGTGTCGATATTTCAAAATTGCCTGCCTTTGCATGGCCGACATGCGGCTTCGAGATGGTGCGCCTTTGCGGCGACCGGCTGGAAGTCGGCGGTCTGGGTGACTGTGTTGCCTATGTTTTCCTGCAGGGCAGGGATGAAATTGTCAGGCACAGCGCGCTTCCCGCATCGCGGTCTGGCGAAACGAGCGCTGCCCGCCATCTGCTGGATGCCGCTGGCGGGCTTGGAAGCGAAGGCAGCATTGTGCATTCAGGCGAGGCGCTGGAAAGATTGCGTCAGGTCCGGAGCTTGTCGAACACGCCCAAAAGCGGCGTTTGGACCTTGGGATTGGTCGAAGAAGCGGCAGAGCATGTGAAAACCATGCAGGTGGCAGTAGAGCCGGGTGATGTTTTCCTGCTGATGAGTGACGGCTTTTCTGCGTTGTCGGAAGCCTATGGCTGCCATACGCCAAAGGGGTTGGTTGACGCTGCAACTGGGCGCGGACTAGCAGTGCTGATGGAGGAATTGCGCGATGTGGAACGGGTCCTTGATCCTGATGGCAAGCGCTTTGCACGCTTCAAACGCAGCGATGATGCAACGGCGATACTCGGCCGGATTCGCGATTGATCCGTGATTGGTTCCGATTGTTGGCAGATTTTCCCACATGTCTGTTGAGTGGCATTTCAACCAATTGAAAATAAACGTGAATTTGGCGCACTTTGCGGAATGCAAATTTGGCTCGGAAGGCAGAATCGGATAGGATTGGCGCTTAACGTTGAAATCTTCCGAAAGTACTGATTCTTGTCTGACCAGACCAACAATCCCGGCCAGCCCGGCGGCGGAAAGCCCGGACTGCCATCCAATACCCAGCCCATTTCCATCATCGAGGAAATGAGCCGTTCCTATCTCGATTACGCGATGAGCGTGATCGTGAGCCGGGCGCTGCCGGATGCGCGCGACGGCTTGAAGCCCGTGCATCGGCGCATCCTGTATTCGATGCATGAAAACGGCTTCGACTGGAACAAACCCTATCGAAAATCTGCGCGTATCGTCGGTGACGTCATCGGTAAATATCATCCACATGGCGACAGCGCGGTTTATGATGCTCTTGTGCGCATGGCGCAGGACTTTTCGCTTCGGGTGCCGCTGATTGATGGCCAGGGCAATTTTGGTTCGATCGATGGCGATCCGCCCGCGGCAATGCGCTACACCGAATCCCGTCTCGCCAAACCTGCGCATGAACTGCTGTCTGACATTGACAAGGACACGGTCAATTTTCAGGACAACTATGACAATTCCGAGCGCGAGCCGACAGTTCTACCCGCGCGCTTTCCCAATCTGCTGGTCAATGGGGCGGGTGGCATTGCCGTCGGCATGGCTACCAACATCCCGCCGCACAATCTAGGCGAGGTGATCGACGGCACGATTGCAATGATCGAAAACCCGTCGCTGCCTTTGACGGAACTGATGCAGATCATTCCGGGGCCTGATTTCCCGACTGGTGGTATCATTCTTGGAAGGTCCGGCATCCGATCTGCCTATGAAACCGGGCGCGGTTCGGTGCTGATGCGCGGCAAGGTGCATTTCGAACAGGTGCGTGACCGCGAGGCGATCATTGTCAGCGAAGTTCCCTATCAGGTGAACAAGGCGTCGATGATCGAAAAGATTGCCGAATTGGTTCGCGACAAGCGGATAGAGGGGATTGCCGATATTCGCGACGAATCCGACCGTGACGGATATCGCGTCGTCATCGAGATCAAGCGCGATGCGGTTACCGATGTCGTGCTCAACCAACTCTATCGCTATACACCACTGCAATCATCCTTCGGCTGCAACATGGTGGCGCTGAATGGTGGCAAGCCGGAGCAGCTCAATCTGCAGGACCTGTTGCGCGCCTTCATCTCGTTCCGCGAGGAAGTGGTAACGCGGCGCACGAAATTCCTGCTCAACAAGGCGCGGATCCGCGCGCATGTGTTGGTGGGGCTGGCGATTGCGGTTGCCAATATCGACGAGGTGATCAAGCTGATCCGCCAGGCTCCCGATCCGGCAACAGCGCGCGAGCAGTTGATGTCGCGACGCTGGGAAGCCAAGGATGTGGCGCCGCTGGTGGAACTGATCGACGATCCCAAGCACAAGCTCAACGACGACAACACCTATTATCTGTCCGAGGAACAGGCGCGCGCCATTCTTGACCTGCGCCTGCAACGCCTGACTGCACTCGGCCGGGACGAGATTTCCGATGAATTGCACAAGCTTGGTGCTGAAATACGGGATTACCTGGAAATCCTTGCGTCGCGCGTGCGGGTGATGACGATCATCAAGGAAGAGCTCATTGCAGTCCGCGATGAGTTTGCCACGCCAAGGCGCACCGAAATCATCGATGGTGGTTTCGAAATGGAGGACGAGGACCTCATTGCGCGCGAGGACATGGTCGTCACGGTTTCACATGCCGGATATATCAAGCGCGTACCGCTCGACACCTATCGGGCGCAAAGGCGCGGCGGCAAGGGCCGCTCCGGCATGGCAACACGGGACGAGGATTTCGTCACCCGGCTATTCGTTGCCAATACCCATACGCCGATCCTGTTCTTTTCATCGCGCGGCATCGTCTACAAGCTGAAGGTCTGGCGCTTGCCGATGGCTGCACCGCAGGCGCGCGGCAAGGCGCTGATCAACATCCTGCCGCTGGAAAAGGACGAGCGGATCACCACGATCATGCCGTTGCCGGAGGACGAGGAAAGCTGGGATCAGCTCGACGTCATGTTCGCGACCACGCAAGGCACGGTGCGGCGCAACAAGTTGTCGGACTTCACGCAGGTCAATCGCAATGGCAAGATCGCCATGAAGCTGGAAGGCGAAGACGGCATTGTTGGCGTTGAAACCTGCACCGAAGACGCTACCGTTTTGCTGACTTCCGCGAAGGGTCAAAGCATCCGCTTCCCGGTCGATGACGTGCGCGTCTTTGCGGGTCGCAATTCCGTCGGGGTGCGCGGCATCAATCTTGCGGATGGCGATACCGTGATTTCCATGACGATCCTCAATCCGTCTTCGGCCGAGCCGTGGGAACGCACTGCTTATCTGAAACGGCGGCGGGCAATGCTGTCGCTGGAAGAGGGGGCTGACCTTGATCCGGTTGCCGAAGCTTCCGACGAGGCGGAAAGCGAAGATCAGGTGCTTTCAGACGAGCGATTCATCGAACTGCAGGCTGGCGAACAGATGATCCTGGCAATATCTGAAAACGGCTATGGCAAGCGCTCTTCCAGCCATGAATATCGTGTGTCGGGCCGCGGCGGCAAAGGCATCACGGCAATGGCGGTGAACAAGCGCAACGGGCTGATTGTTTCTGCCTTCCCGGTCGAGGAAACCGACCAGATCATGATGGTGACCAATGGCGGCCAGCTGATCCGCTGCCCGGTTCGCGACATCCGCATTGCAGGTCGTTCGACGCAAGGTGTCACGGTTTTCCGCACGGCCGAGGGTGAGAAGGTAGTTTCGGTGGAACACATCTCCGAGCCGGAAGACGAAGACGCAGATACTATTGCTGATACCGCCGGTGATGTATCGGGTGAAGCATCTGGTGAAGCTGATGGTGACAGCACACAGGAATAATGGTTGAAGCGCGGCAGGCGTGATGGCACATTTCGAGCCGTCTTTGTTTGCCGCGTTCCGCTCTTGAGCGGCAAGGGGGTTCTTCCATGTCGCTCACTATCCTTCTGACCGTTGCCCTGGCATCTTTCGTGATCGTCATTGTGCCTGGACCAACGGTAACGCTGATCATTGCCAATTCGCTTCGGGACGGGGCGCGGGCAGGGTTGCTCAATGTTGGTGGTACGCAGGCCGGTCTCGCGATCATGATCGTGATCGTTGCCTTTGGTCTCGAAACGGTTGTCACCTTCATGGCCCATGCTTTCGACTGGCTCAAACTGGCAGGCGCTGCCTATCTTGTGTGGCTTGGCTACAAATTGCTGACCAGCAATGGCGATATTGGTGATGTATCGAAGGCGCGAAAGCCGAAGATCGGATATTTCTGGCAAGGTTTTCTGGTGATCTGGTCCAATCCGAAGGCATTGTTGTTTTTCGGTGCCTTCATACCGCAGTTCATCCATCCAGATGCATCAGCAAGTGCATTCTGGCAGACGCTCGTTCTGGGTCTGGTGTTCATGACGGTGGGCGCGCTGTTCGACAGTTTGTATGCAATCATCGCTGGTCGGGCTGGCACCATGCTGACGCGAAACCGGGTCAGGCTGGTCGAGTGGCTTTCGGGCATGATGCTGATTGGCGGCGGAGTGTGGCTTGCGACTTTGCGGCGGGCATAAAAAAACG
>JAGRLM010000030.1 GCA_020441795.1 Nitratireductor sp. | reverse complement strand
GGTAGAGCAACTGACTTTTAATCAGTAGGTCCAGGGTTCGACCCCCTGAGCGCTCACCAAATTCCTAATATATTACAATGTCTTAACTCGACGCTTGTTTGATGCGAGTACCCTGCCCAGCCTGGCAAACGCTGCGTTCGCTTCCGGGCTGTCATCGCCTTGATAGGTGATTTCGGCATCAAGTATGGCCTGGTGCGCCGCTTCATAGGCTGCGATTGCTGCAATTTTCAGCAGGCGCAGCAAGGCTCTGGAAAAGGTCCAGTTGGCCGGTCTGTGGCGCTGCCGCGGCTACTCGTTTTCGTGGCAGCTTTTTGTAGACATCTACAATGGGAACATTGAACCCGAGCAATCCAACCTTCTGCTTTCACCTAGACAAATTCGAAGTCGCCCTGGTTGGCCTCGATTGTAGCAAGGCCGACATCCTGGAAAGTGATATAGGTCGTATCATAATAAGCGACGGTGCTGGCGCCTGATACAACGACAGTAAGTTGCGAATACTGGGTCAGGCCGGTGATGGACAGCACGATGCGATCCGTACCCGCTTCGTAGTCGTAGATCGTGTCCCAGCCATCACCGGCGTAAAACACGAATGTGTCCTCAACGCCATCGCCACCCGCGCCATCGCCACCCCACAACAGATCGTTGCCTGCGCTGCCATAGAGCGTGTCACTGCCACTGCCGCCAAACAGGAAATCCAGGGCATCGCCACCATAAAGGACGTCATTGTCCCCCTGGCCATACAGCACGTCGCTTTCGCCCTGGCCATAGAGGAAATCACCCCCCGCCTCACCATAGAGAACGTCACTATCGCCCTCGCCATACACGATGTCGACGCCATCGCCACCGATCAGGACATCATCCCCGTCTTCGCCGTGCAATGTGTCGTTGTCCGCCTCGCCACGCAGCCAGTCAACGCCAGCTCCGCCCCACATCTCGTCGTCCCCGGTGCCGCCCCACATGAAGTCGCCATCGCCATCGCCATGCATGGTGTCGTTGTCCGCCTCGCCGAACATCAAATCAGCACCGGAACCGCCGTGAAGCGTATCGTTGTTCGCGCCACCATAGAGCCAGTCGGCCCCGTCATTGCCTGTCAGGGTGTTGATGCCAGCGTCGCCAAACAGGAAATCCGCGGAAGCTGACCCCGCAATGTTTTCAAAGCCGTTGATGGTGTCTCCGTTGCCGTCTCCGCCGCTGACATGATTGCCGTCGAGAAACACGGTCACACCTGACGGGGAGCTTGCATAGGATAGCGTGTCGCCGATAGCGCTGTTGGTTCCGCCGCCCAGATCATCACCACCGGCACCACCCTCGACAACGTCATCACCAATGCCCGCATCGAAGACATCGGCGCCCGCAGTGCCGGCATAGACATCATTGTTGTCGGCGCCATGGATGGTGATGGTCACCGTGGCGCTCAAGCCGCCAATGCCGCCATTCAGTTCGTAGGTGAATATTTCGGTCGCGCTGAAGCCGACCGGCAGATATTCGTAGACACCATTGGCGTCGAAATCGACCGCACCCGATGTGCTGACCGTGAGCAATGCACCCGACGCCAACGTGAATTGCGTTCCGACATTGGCACCAACCGCGCCCGCTGCCGTGACACCGGTGATGCTCAAAATAGCTGCCGGATCATCGGGATCGGCATCAATGCCGTGGCCGTTGTCGGCAAACAGGTCGAAGCTCGATATGCCGGTATCCGTCGCCATCAGATCATCATCGCGCGGTGTCGCGGGATCATCGACTGCCGTAATGGCGACAGATGTGATTCCTGTTGTGTTGGCGCCTGTGTCATCGGTAAACGTCCAACGGATCGGGGCGGAAGCAGGCGGCAAGTTGGAACTGTTGGAATAGGTTATGGCATGTGCAACGTCATCAACCAGGCTGGATGTAGCGAATGTCTGATCGCTGGTGAAATTGACGGTGAGCCTGCCACCCTGATTTGTGAATGTGGCAAAGGCATTGCCGCCTGAAACAAGTTGCGAGCCCTGGACGGCAAAGTTTGCGCCGGCGACGTCAAAAGCGAACACGTCCTCGCCGGACATGCCGCCATCACGCTCCAGCATCAGGCTTGAACCCGCATAATCGCCATCGCCGGAATTGAGCGTATCGAGATCGGCGTCGACAATATTGACGTCACTGTCGAGCACCACGGCAGGACCATCTTCGACAAATGTCACCACGCCGCCAAGGCCATTGGCAACCGAAGAGACAAACAGCCGCGCCGAACCAGTATCACCGTCTGCGATCGCGCCGACGATGACATCGGCGAATCCGTCTCCGTTCACATCTCCCGCACCGGCAACCGACCAGCCAAAGAAATCCCCAGCACCATCGCCAAGGAAGGTGGATATTGTCGAACCATCAAGGCCGGACAGAACCCTTGCCGACCCGGAATTCGAGCCGTTGTTGTCATCATTGAATGCCCCGACTATCAGATCGGCGAAGCCGTCACCATTGACATCTCCCGCGCCTGAAACGGACCAGCCGAATTGGTCACCTGCGCCGTCACCGTTGAACGTATGGAGCACTGTGCCATCGACACCTGACAAGACCCGCGCCGAGCCGCTATTCACCAAGGCGTTATTATCGTCACCATAGGCGCCAACGATGATATCGTTGACACCGTCACCATTGACGTCGCCTGCTCCTGCTACGGAATAGCCGAAAAAATCTCCTGAACTGTCGCCGATGAAGGTATCCAGCGCCGAACCGTCAATGCCGGACAGGAGCCGAACCGAGCCGGATTGCGGGCCTGCATTGTCATCGTTTGGCGCACCCACGGCCAGGTCAGGGACACCATCGCCGTTCATATCTCCAACTGCAGCGACGGAAGTGCCGAAAAGGTCAAAGGTATTTTCGCCGGTAAAGCTGTACAGGACCGATCCATTGGCACCAGAAAGAACTCGTGCCAGACCATTGTCGGTCAGGGTGTTGTTGTCGTCGCTATAGGCCCCGACCAAGAGGTCAGGAATTTCATCCCCATTGACATCGCCAATTCCCGCTACAGACGCACCGAAAGCGCTGCGAGCACTGCTGCCATTGAATGTAAAGAGTGTTGAACCATTGTAGCCCGAAATAACGCGCGCGACGCCAGGGCCATTCACGGAATCCAATTGATAGCCTCCGGCGATGAAATCATCGAAGCCATCGCCATTTATATCCCCCACCCCGGCAACCGCAGTTCCAAAGTTGTCACTGGTGCTGTTTCCATTGACTGTGTAAAGCACCGACCCGTTGAACCCGGAAATCACCCGGACAGAACCTGAATTCGACAGGTTGTTGTCGTCGCGAACGGCACCAACAAGCAGGTCATCAAAGCCGTCGCCATTGACATCACCAGCCGAGGCGACGGACACGCCGAAGTTATCAAGCTGATTGTCACCGTTGAAAGTATATGCCGCTGTCAGGTTTGCGAATGTGCCAAATGCCGGGTTCGTCATGTCATGTTCCCTTTGGTGAATGCTTGCTTCGAATGCCTTTCGCCGGCTGGAATGGGTGCCAGACCTTCCCGCCTCGCGACGGAATTTCTCAACCCGCGACCCGGTATGCGCGCACCATCAAAACGATTGGCGCGATGCTCCCGGAAATGGTTCGCGCATGGCTATGATCGCAGCAGGTTTTTTGTCGAGCCGACTGCCCGGGCAATGCGTGTGTAATGTGTCTTGCGCTTTCCCGTTCCTGCCGACCGCAACAACTTGGTCTCGGTCTCAGCGACGATGCGTCGGGCTTCCCGATTGACTTTGGCCACGGCTGTTTTCTTGACTGCCCGATAGACCCGCCCATTCACCCGGATGGGAGGTTTCGAACGATCAATGTTCCGCGAGACCAGCCGGTCGATGCTTCTTTGCGCTCTTGAGATTTCACGACGCGCTTGCGAATAGGCTGGTTCGTTCAGGACGCTCGCGCCACGGCCCAGGCTTTGTTGAAGACAGTCAGCCTGGTATTCGGGTGGCAGGTTCGAGCAGACGGCTTGTGCTTGCTGCATTTCCCGTTCAAGTCGAATAACGGTGGCTTCCGAGCCTGGCAAAACCTCAGTGCGACTTTGCGAAAATGTGTTGAGACTGTCGCGACCGCCTCCCCCCCCTCCGCCATCACTGGCCAACAGCAGGACAGGTGTCTCTTCCGAACCAGGCCCTGGCAAAAGGAGGACGCCACTGGCTACAACGGGCGCGGCACTGGAAAATTGGGAAGAAATTAAGGGCGTTCCGTGTGCCAACCCATCCGGACGAAGCAACGAAGCCGCTGCCAGAAAGAATATGCCAGCCCTGACCCGGCTGCTGAGAGACGTTGCGCTGTCGATTGTCATTTCTCCATGTCCATCCTGTCTGCCCCCGACCAGTGACGCCCTGAATGTCTGCAACAAGCGACTTGCCACCCCCTTGCCCCTTTTGATGTTCCGAGGATTCCATTGGTTAAATCGAAATCCGGAAAACAGCCGACAGCCAGTGTTCGCGCCGCGCTTTTTCGCGGAGTGCGAGTTCAGGCATGTAGTTGTGACAAACTTGGTGAGAGTGAATCTGACACATCGGTGCAATTCGCGGAATTCGGGAGTTTTCGTATTTTCCAAGTAGATTTACTTACCCGGTCAATTTGATCCGCATGCAGAACAGCCTTGCAAATGATCTTGAACCGCCTTGTCGCTGGCGCAAAATCCTGATTAGCTCGACAAGGGTGCGTGACCGATAGACCGGGGGAACGTGGGATGGCATGGTTTGGAACCAGCCTGCTTGTCGTGATCATGGCCATAGGCATACTGCTCCCGGCATTGGCCATGGCGGAACAGTCACTCGAATTTCGTATCATTGAAGATATGCAAAACGAAGTGGCAACGGGAAACGCCTGCTGTTCGGCGATTGCAGAATACAAAACGTCAAAGCCAGGATCGAAACTTCGTTTCGGCTATGGCGAGCCGGCAAAATGGGTAAAGCTGGAAAATGTTCCCGGCGGCGGCATTTTGCGTTTCAACCCGGTATTGGACACGATAACCCTTTATACACGATCAGGAGCGGACGATGGCTGGGACGCAGCCATCACCGGGGACCTTGTAGCAAGCGATGACAAGGCATTGTTGTCGCCGTTCATGGCCTTTCCCCTACCGGTCGATGTCGATGTGAACGCGATCTACGCAAGGATCGAACAAGGTGCCGCTGTTTCCGTCACTGCCGATCATTGGTCCACTGCAGAATTTCATTTGATGCAGGAGCGTGACCGCACGGTAAGGATGTTCCTGATCGGCTTTGTATGTTCGATAATCCTGTACAATCTTGTGATGTCTTTCCTGGTTGCAGATCTGACATTTGCCGCCAATGCGTTGACAATAGTGTCCATGGGCGTCTGCGCATTATATCTCTCGGGATATGGCGTGATCCATGTATGGCCATCCTGGTTCGCCGCAACGAACTGGATTTTTTGCGCAGCTATTGCGTCAGCCGTCTGCTTTGGCGCGATATTCACGTCCCTGTTTCTGAAACTTTGGGGAAGCAGCTTGCAAACCTTCTGGCCGCTGGTGATCGGTCCCGCCATGGCCATATTGTGCTTTGCAACTGCTCTTTTCCTGAATCTCGGCCCGGGCAAACTCGAACTCGCCATGCTCGCCAGCGCCATGACGTTTCTCATATGCATGTCTTTCATCGTGGCAAGGCTCGCCATCAGGGGGAATGCGGAAGCGCGAATTCTCATGTTTCCCCTGCTGTTTGCCGTTGTTCCAGGATTGATCATGGTTGCTCTCGACAAGATTTCTGGAATCGATCCGTTTGGATTGCGTGGAAATTACATGGAGGTTACCCTTGCCACGGAAGCGGTGATGTTTTCTCTCGCACTGGCCTCGCGTATCCGAATTGCAGAAATGGCGGCGAGCCAGGCAGCGGTGCAATTGATGGAAGCACGCGACAGAAACGCGGCGACCGTACTTGCTGCGCAGGACAACGAGCGCAAGCGCCTTGCAACGGAAATACACGACAATATCGGCCAGGAACTCCTAGTCATGGTGGGACGGGTAAAACAGTTTGCCGCCCTTCGACGGAAGTCGGGCGCTTCTGACCTGTTTGCTGAGCTTGTGACAGGACTTTCCAGCGTGTTGCACGAGATGCGGCGAATAAGCCGCGAGATGCACCCGTCATCAATCGAACACCTGGGGCTCGCTGCGACCATCTCGGGTATTGTCGAACAGTTTCAGAAGGCAACCGCAACAAACTTCACCACAAACCTGTCAGTCCACGAAGACCGTATTGATCCACAGGCTCAAATTCACATAGTCCGGATCGTCCAGGAATGCCTGTCCAATGTAACAAGACATTCCGGTGCCAGCGATTGCGAAGTCGATATAAGCCATGATGACCGGTCCCTGCGGATCGTTGTGGAAGACAATGGCGTGGGATTGCCGTCCGCGACTGATGATACTTCACCAGTGTCAGGACTTGGCATGATCTCGATCGAGGAACGGGTTCGCAGCATGTCAGGCACGTGGAGCGTAAACACCGCGGCCACGGGCGGCACACGGATTGTCGTAAGCATTCCGGCGTCAGGTTTGGCAGACATGCAGGGCGACAAATCATGACCAACAAGGCGGTGCTGATATGTGATGACCACCCGATCTTTCGCAAGGGTGTGGTAAACCTCATTTCAGGAATGGCCGGGTTTCGCGTTGTTGGCGAGGCTACTGACGTTGATTCAGCAATAGCAAAATTGCAGATCTACTCTCCCGACATGCTCATAACCGATCTTTCGCTCCCCAAACGAAGCGGGTTCGAACTCCTTGAATGGGTTCGTGGGCATATGAGCAATGTGCGGGTGATTGTGCTTTCCATGCATTCGGAGCTGGCATTCATCGAAAAGGCGCGAGAACTCGGTGCTGTCGCCCATATAGCCAAGGAAGACGCAAGCAGCGAACTGCTTGATGCGATGATGCACGATGGGGCAGACTTCTACACGAGCCAGTCTGTTGGTGCGACAAGTATTGCCGATCCATTGAAACAGGCTCCGAAAAAGCTGGACCTTTCCCGGATTTCACCGGCGGAGCGCCGGGTTCTTGTCCTGTTGTCGGAATCGAAAACCAGCCGGGAAATCGCCACGCATCTCAATATCAGTCCCCGCACGGTAGAAACCCACCGCTACAATCTGGCAGAAAAACTCGGCGCGAAGGGGCCCAACAAGCTGTTGGAACTGGCGATCCGTTTTGCCGATCAGATCAGGAATTCCTGACGCGCTTCCCTTTAGGGGAACCAGTTAGTTTAGTCATATTGCTGACAAAAAATTGACAAGACCGACGCAATGGGAGCTATGCTTTCGGGATGTCAAGAAATCGCAAGTCATCCTTGAGCTACGGCCTGCAAGAGAAACCACCAGGCGGTCTTGAGGTTGCATGGTTGCAAAAGGGCGATCATGACCACTCGCCCCTTGCCTTCGAGCGGTTTGAATATCTTTCCCAACTCACCTCGATATTATCGGGTTCTACGGCCATCCAACCGTCGATTGAACTTCTTGCCAGTATCACGGCTCAGCCGATGTCGCTCAGCATGGAAACCACAACGCCTGCTTCACCTGGCAGCGCGGCTGCCGCGGCTGGCGATGGCAGGTTTGGCGATCTGTTTGACTGGCCAATCATCGGCGTGCATGCGATCCTGACACCTGACAACCGGGTGTTTACCTTCGGCACTGACCAGCAAGGCATGCAGGGTGGACAATGGGTCTATGACGTATGGGACCCGATGACCAACCAGCACCAGACACTGGAAAACACCACACAGACAAATCTCTTTTGCGGCGTGGCAGCGATCGTGCCCGAAACCGGAGAAATCCTCGTTTCGGGTGGGGATGCCTCCACCTTCGGCGGCTACAATTTTGGCATCAACGATGTCAACGTCTTCGACTACCAGACCAATACGCTGCAAAATTCACCGCTTGGGGACATGGCATTTCAGCGCTGGTATCCCAGCATTGTTACCCTGGCAACCGGCCAATTGGTGATCCTTGGTGGCATTGATGGCCAGGGCAACGGGGTCGGCACTCCCGAAATCTATACGCCGGGCGATGGCTGGCGCGAACTTCCCGGCGCCTACAATATCGACCTGGCCCAGAACTGGTATTATCCGCGCTCTTGGGTGCTCGACAGCGGCAAGATGCTGTATCTGGCTTCCGATTGGTCCAACAGCCCTGTCGACATGTATCTGCTTGACCCTTCCAGGGATGGCTCATTCGAACATATCGGCCAGTTGCCATTTGCTACCACCTATCTGGTGCCCTCCATTCGCTATTCGCAGGAAAAGGTCCTCATCATGAGCGCCGGAGGCGAGTTGTGGAGCATGGACATTTCGGGTGACACTCCGACATTTTCGCAAATATCGCCTGGCGTCGATTTGCCAGACCGCATCTGGTCGAACATGGTGATCATGGCCGATGGTCGCGTGCTGATTTCGGGTGGCTCGGCAGTCGATGCAGCTTCCGTGCTCGACCGGGTTGTTGGGGCGGTCAACACCGTGCTGATATTCGATCCGAGCGACAACTCGATCACCACAGGCGACGAAGCAGCAGTTGCCCGCCTGTACCATTCAACAACTTTGCTGCTGGCTGATGGCCAGATATTGTCCCTGGGGGGCGGCGCACCCGGACCGGTCAACAACCTGAATGGCGAGATATATACGCCTGACTACCTTCTGAACAACGACGGAACCATTGCGACAAGACCGACAATTGGCACTGTCGACGCCATTCATTCGCCCGGCGACATTTTCCAGTTGAGCGTCGCCAACAGTGCTGAAATCGACCGCCTGACTTTCTTGCGCTACGGCTCCACCACGCATTCGGCCAATCTCGCTACCGAATTCACCGAGCTTGCATATAGCGTCGTCAATGCCACGACCCTTAGCGTTACCTTGCCCGATAATGGCAACTTCCTTACCCCCGGCTACTGGATGCTGTTCGCCTTCAACCAGGATGGCGTTCCCTCGGTCTCGACCCAGGTAAGAATAGCGACTTCCGGCGAGCATTTCGAAGGTCTGCCGGTCATGATCGCCTATGCCGGCGCGAACTATTCCGGTGCATCACAGGAACTGTCGGTGGCCATCCATGAGGCATCGCTTGGCGAACTTTCCGGAATTGGAGACAACCAGCTTTCATCCTTCACCATTGCCCCAGGCTATGAGGTGTTGCTGGCGACCAGCGAAAATCCACTGCCTGAGGATATCTTCGCTTTCACGGGCAATGTTGCGGCGCTGCCGGGCATCCTCGACAATTCCGTCAGTTGGATTCAGGTCAGGCGGATCAACACGCTCACCAACAATGATGCACCGGTTGCCACTGACGATCATTTCTACGCGCAAGCCGGAGCCGACATCACCATTGATGTGCTGGCCAATGACATTGACCCCAACGGTGACGCGCTTGGTGTTTTCGAGATCAACGGCATAGCAATGCAGCCTGGTTGGGATATCTATCTCGACCAGGGAGGTTGGCTGCATCTCAACAGCAACAATACACTCACCTTCCATCCCTATTACACATTCAACGGTTCGGTCAGTTTCAGCTATGGTGTTTCCGATGGTGTAACCGCCTCGGATCATGGTGACGTCGAGATATCCATCGGTGGCACTGCGGGCAATCGGGCGCCAGTGGCTAACAATGATGCGTATGTACTCAATGCGGGATCTAGTCTCGCCTTCAATCCGATAACGAATGACAGGGATCCAGAGAGTGGGTCACTCTCGTTGTCGGCAATCAACGGCGTCGCGATTGCAACCGGCGCAACAGCATCGATTGCCGGCGGCACGCTTTCCCGCGGAACCGGAAACACCCTGACGTTCCAGCCCACCCATGGCTATACTGGCACAGCCAGCTTCGCCTATACCGTCGTTGATTCAGCAGGCAAGTCCGATACGGCGACAGTCACGCTCCTGGTGACGACCGATTTGCACAACCGCCCTCCTTCCGTTCAGGACGACAATTTCGCCATCGCGACCGGCGGTACCGCAACCATCAATGTATTGGCCAATGACGCCGATTACGAGAACCAACCATTGCAGGTAGGTGCGATCAACGGTGCGTCAATCGTGTTCGGAACCAGCGTTGCCATTTCGCACGGCTCGGTGATTGTCAACGTCGATGGCGAGATATTGTTCACTGCGGAGGCTGGATATTCCGGAACAGTCTCATTCGACTATACAGCCATCGATGTTGGCGGACGCATCGGCATTGCCACTGTTTCGGGCATTGTCGGCAATCTCATTTTGGGTACGGAGGAGGATGATGCGAACCTGCGCGGCACTGGAGCAGACGAGACCATTCGTGGTCTTGGCGGCAGCGACTGGTTGTTTGGTGAAGGTGGCAATGACAGCATGGAAGGCGGCGCAGGTGCCGATTATCTGTTCGGTGGACCGGGCAATGATACCCTCGACGGCAATGCTGCCGCAGACTGGCTCTATGGCGGGGCGGACAATGACACGCTCAATGGCGGTGCGGGCGCTGACCTGATGTTCGGCGAAGCAGGCAGCGACATCATGAATGGCGGTGCCGATGGCGACTACATGTGGGGCGGCAGCGAGTCCGACACCATGCATGGCGACGATGGCGTGGACTGGCTTCGCGGCGAGGAAGGTGTTGACTATCTCTATGGCGATGCGGGCGACGACGTTCTCATTGGCGGCTCGGGCGATGACCAGATGTGGGGTGGCACGGATACCGATACCTTCTACGGCGAAGACGACAATGACTGGATCT
>JAGRLM010000368.1:765-5754 GCA_020441795.1 Nitratireductor sp. | reverse complement strand
TCGCGCTCTTCCTTGGTGATGGTGATGAAATCACCCCCGAAGAATACCCCGCTTACGCCTGGAATGGCGAAAAGGCGCAGGGCAAGTGGCGATTGGGCCGCCGATTCGGGATCACGGAAATCGGCAGATCCTTCCGCCAATACTGTCTTTCCTGGCAGGAATTTCAGGGTTGCCGGATTGGGTGTGGCTTCGGTCTGAATGAACATTTTATGTGCTCCACTGTAACAATCCCGGTTAAAGGCCGGGCTGACGCTTTCTATGTGACGCTGGCAGCACGTTGATGCAAGCCCCGACCGGCAAATATCGTCCGCACTGACTGGCATTGCCTGCCTCAGGCGACGGCCTCGATATCCTCGTCACTCATGTCGCAAGGCACAACCGTCACAGGAATCGGGAACGCTGCTCCGCGTCCGGCAATGGATGAAACCAGCGGCCCGGGGCCTTCCTTGGCCTCGCCGGCTGCCAGCACGAGGATGGCAATATCGCTGTCTTCCTCGATGAGTTTGTGGATTTCCTCCACGGTCGTACCTTCGCGCACGACCAGCTCAGGGTCGATATTTGCCTTTTCCCGGGCATATTGCGCAAAATGGTGCAATTGGGCTTCCGCCTCCTCGCGCGCTTCCGCTTTCATGATTTCCTCGACACCGATCCAGTGCTGGAAGTCGCCTGGCGGACAGACATAGACGAGGGTAAGCCCGCCGCCCGTCTTGAATGCACGGCGCCCGGCATAAAGCACCGCGCGCCCACATTCGGGCGTGGCATCAATAACCGCAAGAAACTTGCGTTTGTGGCCTTCCTCATAGCTTTGGCGCTTGCTGACCATGGCTTCATATTGCCTTTCATTTCAGTGACCGGCAAGGGCGTTGTTGTTTGCAAGACAGCCCAAGCGGGGACAGGATTGCGTATATCAGCGCGCTCGCGCGCCCAGAAACCCGACAATTTCGCGTACTTCCTTCATGGTCTGTGAGGCAATCTCGCGAGCGCGGTTCGCACCATTGGCAAGGATTGCATCGACATGGTCATGATGGTCCATCAACCTGCGCATTTCGCTGTTGATCGGTTCAAGCCTGGCAACGGCCAGATCAGCCAGCGCCGGCTTGAATTCCGAAAACGGCTTGCCGGCAAATTGCTCGATAACGGCCTGCTTGCTGCTGTCTTCAAGTGCGGCGTAAATCCCGACGAGATTCTCAGCTTCCGGCCTTGCCTTCAATGCATCGATCGAATCGGAAAGCGGCTCGGGGTCGGTCTTCGCCTTGCGGATTTTCTTGGCGATATCGTCAGCGCTGTCCGTCAGGTTGATGCGCGAGAGGTCGGACGGGTCGGATTTTGACATCTTCTTGGTTCCGTCACGCAGGCTCATCACCCGGGTCGCCGGTCCCTCGATCACCGGTTCGGTCAGCGGGAAATACTGCTCGCCATGGCCAAAACCTGCAATCTGCGCCGAAAAGTCATTGTTGAATTTCTGCGCAATGTCGCGTGTCAGTTCCAGATGCTGTTTCTGGTCATCGCCCACCGGAACATGGGTCGCACGATAAAGCAGGATATCGGCCGCCATCAGGGTTGGGTAGGAAAACAGTCCCACGGAGGCGTTTTCACGGTCCTTGCCTGCCTTTTCCTTGAACTGCGTCATCCGGTTGAGCCAACCCATGCGCGCAACGCAGTTGAATATCCAGGCAAGCTCGGCATGTTCGCCAACCTGGCTCTGGTTGAAGACAATGTGCTTGGACGGATCAATACCGGACGCGATGAAGGCAGCCGTAACTTCGCGGGTATTGCGCACCAGCTCGGCCGGATCCTGCCATACGGTAATGGCATGCATGTCAACGACGCAGTAAATGCAATCGTGGCTTTCCTGAAGCGCCACGAATTTGCGGATTGCCCCGAGATAATTGCCGAGATGCAGATTGCCGGTGGGCTGGACTCCGGAAAATACCCGATTGGATGGCTGACTCATGTAAAAACCGTTCATTGCTCCGCAAACGCGCGGGTTATGGCTGAGGAGGCCTTCAAGCGCAAGGCTCGATTATGCACTACTGGCCAGGGGGCGGTTCGGGATTTGCCTTTCGTTTGCGCAACATTGCGGCCAGGCGGTCACCCTCGATTGCTCCGGTCGCGACAACAAAGCCGAAATAAATCACGACTGACGATACCAGCACGAACAACAGCAAGCCGATACGAACAGGGACGGTTCCATCCAGCAGCATGGCCTGAAACTGGTTATGCGCCAGCCACAACCCCGCCGCCAGGATGATATTGGCGAGAACGATAAGTCCGAGCCGTCTGAATGTCTCCGGCGAGGGTCGAAACAGGTTTCTGCTCCACAAGGTGGCACCCAGCAATATGGCATTGACCCAGCCGGCAATGCTGGTGGCAAGCGCGATACCGGCGACACCCAGCACCGGGAACATGACGAGACTTCCCGCGATATTGGTAAAGGCATTGGCCCCGGCAAACCACATCGGCGTGCGCATGTCCTCACGCGCATAAAAGCCGGGACGGAAAATTGAAATCAGCGTGAAGGCCGGCAGGCCGATGGCAAAGGCCGCCAGTACCGATCCTGCGAGCTCGGTCGTCTCCCGCGCGAAGCTGCCACGCTCGTAGACGATTGCGACAAGCACCTCCGGCATGATCATGAAGCCGACAGCCGCTGGCAAGGTGAGGCCGAGGCCGAATTCCAGGCTTCGGTTCTGCAAATGCGTGGCATCGCCCAGATCGCCGGCCTTCAGCGCTCTTGCCAGTTCCGGCAACAGGACCACGCC
Source organism: Nitratireductor sp. (assembly GCA_020441795.1). Lineage (GTDB taxonomy): Bacteria > Pseudomonadota > Alphaproteobacteria > Rhizobiales > Rhizobiaceae > BOKV01. The sequence continues at coordinate 2,995 of JAGRLM010000368.1, read as the reverse complement.
AATGGCAATGCCAATGACGCCCAGCGGAAGTTGCACCAGCCGGTCGGCATAATTCATCACCGCAATCGCACCATCCTGGGCCGAGGCGATGTTCTGGCCGACAAGCAGGTTGATCTGGGTAATCCCACCGGTAATCGCCGCAGGAATGGCAAGCCAGAGCAGGCGTTTGACCGGCGATGTCAGTTTTGGCAACCGCATGCCAAGCGGAAAGCCCTCCTTCCATACACCATAGACCAGAAGGCCGAGCTGCAGGAATCCCGAACCGACGACGCCATAGGCCAGTGCCATGCCGGTCACCTTTCCGGAAAAGCCGTATTGGCGGGCGATCAGCAGAACGCCAATCAGCACCACGTTCAGCAAGACCGGCGCCAAAGCTGCCAGAAAATACCGCCGGAACGAGTTGAGGATTCCCGAAAGCATCGCGACCAGCGACATGGCCGTCAGATAGGGAAACATCACCTGGGCCATGACGACCGTCATCGAGAATTTCTCCGATGCCGGGTCGAACCGTGAAGCAATGACCGTTTCAACCAGCACCGGCATGAAGATCATGGCGATTGCTGAAATGGCGATCAGCACTACCAGCAGGACTGCAAGTACCTCTTCAGCGAACCGTCGCGCCGCCTCGCGCCCTCCGCCCTCCAGTTCCTTGGCGAAGAGTGGCACGAAAGCCGAATTGAACGCACCTTCTGCAAACAGCCGCCGGAACAGGTTTGGAAAACGGAACGCTGCGTAAAATGCGTCTGCCACCGGCCCCGCACCCAGCGCCGAGGCTATCAGTGCTTCCCTTGCAAAACCCAGTATGCGGCTTGCGAGTGTTGCCCCGCCGACGGTGGAGAATTTGGCAATCAGGCCCATGGGTGGAAAGCTTCCGACAGAAAGTTGCGGGGTCAGGCGGATTTGCGGCGATTTTCACCGGAGGTATCGATGGATGGATCGAGTATCGCTAAAAGTGCGGCGGTGATCTTTCCCTGCCGCCCCTGCGCGGTTATTTTGTGGCCGACGAGATCTGTGACGTAAAATGAATCGATCACCTTCTCGCCGAAAGTCGCGATATGGGCCGAACCGATATTGAGACTGAGATCGGCGAGTGCCCGTGTAATCTCGAACAGGAGCCCGGTTCGGTCGAGACCCTCGACCTCCACGACACTGAAAATGTCGGAAAGTTCGTTGTCGATCACCACGGACGGTTTCACGCTGAAAGCCTTGCTGGCCTTGCGGCTCCGGTTCCGGTTGGCAATCATTTCCGGAACATGGGTTCGCCCGGCAAGAACGTCCTCGATCATGGTTCCGACCCGCCGCGCACGACGGATCTCGTCTTCCTCGATCTCGAATTCACGGTTGATGAAAATCGAATCCAGCGCCCTTCCATCGGCGGTCGTGTGAATCTTCGCATCAACGATATTGGCGCCGGCAGCTGCACACGCGCCGGCAATGATCGACAGCAGGCGGGGATGGTCCGGGGCAAGAACGGTAATTTCGGTAATCGCTTCGAACTGCCGCGTATGCGCCTCGCTGGCAAAGCTCTGTCCCGCCTTTGTCGCGCGTCGCAGGAACTCCATGTGCCGAACCTGCGTATCGGCATCCGTTGCCATGAAATAGGCCGAATAGGGCAGGCTGGCATAAAACAGCGCCTCTTCCGCGTCCCAGCCCTTGAGCCGTGCGACGAGATCGTCGCGCGCGGCATTGACCCGCGCCCTTCGGTCAACACTGCTGAACCCGCCGGTCAGCAAGGGTTCTGTTTCGTAATAGAGTGTGCGCAGCAACTGGCCTTTCCAGCCATTCCACACACCCGGACCTACCGCGCGAATGTCGCAGACCGTGATGATCAGCAGATAACGCATCCGGTCAAGCGTTTGCACGGTTTCAGCAAAACCCTGGATGGTCCGCCGGTCCGAAAGGTCGCGCGATTGAGCCACCATGCTCATCGTCAGATGTTCCTGCACGAGCCAGGAGACAAGCTCGGTCTGGCTCTCGCTCATCCCGAGCCGCGGGCACAATTGCCTGGCGATCCGCGCACCGGCAATCGAATGGTCCTCGATCCGGCCCTTCGCGATGTCATGGATCAGCAGCGTCACATAGAGCACCTGCCGGTCCTTGATGGACGGCAATATCTCCGCTGACAGCGGATGCTCGCGCTCAAGCTTGCCACTCTCTATTCCCGACAGGGCGCCAACGGCCCTGATCAGGTGTTCATCCACCGTGTAGTGGTGATACATGTTGAACTGCA
>JAGRLM010000368.1:0-756 GCA_020441795.1 Nitratireductor sp. | reverse complement strand
GCATCATCGCCACCACCTTGCCGAAGGCGGGGATGAATTTGCCCAGCAGGCCGGATTCGTTCATCTTGCGCAGCAAGGCCGCAGGATTGTTCCGCGATGTCAGCACGTCGAGGAACAGCCGGTTCGCCTCGTCATTGGACCGCAATTCCCTGTCCGCCAGTTTCAGCGACTTCGACAACAGGTGCAAGGCATCGGGATGGAAATCCAGGCCATTGTCATCGGCAAGCTTGAACATGCGGATCATGTTGGCGCGGTCGCGCTCGAATACCTTTTCATCCGCCACATTGATGCGGCCATTGTCATTGATGAAATCCAGCGTTCCCGCGATCCGTTTCTTTCTGAAGCGGATCGAGCGGATGATGCCATTGATGCCGGTGACGGATTTCGCGTTCTGCTCTTCCAGCTCGGCGCAAACGATCAGTGTCAGATCGCCCACTTCCTTGGCCATCAGGAAATAGTGTTTCATGAACCGCTCGACATCAAGCAAGCCGCCATGGTTCATGTATTTCAGCCTTGCCGCCATGTCGCGCTGGATATCGAATGACAACCGCTCTTCCGCCTTTCCCGTCAGGAAATGCATGTGGCAGCGTACGGTCCATAGGAAATCCTCGGCGCGCCGGAACCGCCGATATTCCTGCCTGCTGAACAGGCCCGCCGTGACCAGTTCGGACGCGTTGCGCACCTTGTAGAAGTATTTTCCGATCCAGAACAGCGTGTGCAGGTCCCTGAGTCCGCCCTTGCCTTCCTTGACATTGG
>JAGRLM010000367.1 GCA_020441795.1 Nitratireductor sp. | reverse complement strand
TCCGCCTTGCCCAGAATGGTGCAGCCGGTAATCTCGGAGGCCTTTTTCAGTTTGATGAGGGGTGTATTGCCAATGGCTTCCAGGGTTGACTGGCGGATCATCATTTTCCTTTCAGGCAGTTCGCGAAATCTGGTGTTTCGCCGCGATGACAGGCACCGTAAACAGGGTAATGTGCGCCTTCAAGCCAGGATATGTCACCACACGGGAGTTTGAAGCATCAATTGTTTCATTTCAGCCGGAATCGGCGCAAAAATCATGGTTGGGACATTGATTTTTTACCTGCTTGCGCCACAAACCGGTGTGGATGTGTGTTTTGTTTGGCGTTAGTGATCCAGTCAACGCCTGCGAGCGTATGCGGGTATGAAAGAATGGCGAGGGTGAGCTACCCTCTTTGAAGGCTATATGCATGAATAACAATACCATTTCGGCCAAAAGCGCGGAAACCCGGGACATACTCTTGGCACATTACAGCGCAGGCGCCTTGCCGCGGCCCGTTCATGCAATGATCGGTGCTCACCTTGAAATGCGACCGGACAGCCGCGCCATCGTGGCGGGGATGGAGGCCGTTGCAGGTGACGCATTGGCCAGCTTCGAACCGGCGGCGCTCACCAACCACAAGAACATGCTTGATCGGGTGTTGCAAAGTGCTCCGGGCGAGGGTGCCCGCCTTGATAGCCTGCGAGCCTGCGGCGATGTGATGCCAAGGGCGCTGCAGGACTTCACCGGTTTTCGCGCTGATACCATTCCCTGGCGCAGCAAGCTTCCCGGTTTCAAGGAAGTGGCGCTGGGTGAGATTGACGGCTGTGATGCCCGTCTCTTCTGGATCAGGCCCGGCAGGGCAATTCCGGAGCATACCCATTCCGGTTCGGAATTGACGCTGGTTCTCGATGGCGGCTTCTTCGACGAGGAAGGTCATTATGTACGCGGCGATATCGCTGCTGCCGACGAAACCGTGGATCACCGCCCTGTGGCCGATGACGATGCACCTTGCATCTGCTTTGCAATAACCACGGCACCCCTTCGGCTTACCGGCTCTTTCCGCCAACTTTTTTCCGACGTATTCGGTCGTTAGTTAAGGTTTGGTCGCAGAGGGCCTCAGCCTCGCGGCCTTTGTCTGAGGTAACGGGAAGGGGCGTTCGCAAGGGCGTCCCTTCACCTTTTCTGCCCCATCATCATCTTCAGGAGATATCATGCCGCTTTTCCACGCCAACCCGTCGCAAGGTGCGGCATGGATCACCGGCGCCAGTGGCGGTCTGGGCGCTGCACTGGCGACAGAACTGGCTGGCGAAGGTTACACAGTCTATATCAGCGCGCGATCGGCAGACACGCTGGACGCAATGGCGAGCGACTACAAGGGCCCCGGGCGATTGGTAGCACTGCCGCTCGATGTCACCGATCGCGAGGCCTGCGCCAGTGCGGTCGAAAGGATTGTCAGCGAAAGCGGCAATCTCGCACTGGCCGTCTTCAATGCCGGAACCTTCTATCCGATCCGAGGCTTCAAGCTCGATCACGGCGTTTTCGACAAGACCATGGGCATCAATTTCTTTGGCGTCACCAATTGCCTGATCCCGACGGTCAACTGCATGAATGAGGCAGGCAAGGGACAGATCGTTGTGGTGTCTTCCTCAGCCAGCTATGGCGGCTTGCCCAAGAGTGCGGCCTATGGCGCTTCCAAGGCTGCGCTGGTCAACATGGCATCCAGCCTGAAATTCGATCTCGATCCGCTCAATATCCGGGTTCAGGTCTGTACCCCCGGCTTTGTCGATACGCCGCTCACCGAGAAAAACGACTTTCCTATGCCGTTCCTGATGCCGGTTGAAAAAGCTGCCAAGGCATTTGCCGAAGGGATAAGGGGCAATGGCTTCGACATCACCTTTCCAAAGCGGTTCACCTGGATGCTGAAGGCGCTGAACCTTCTGCCTTACTGGCTCTATTTCCCGCTGGTTGCCAGATCGACAGGCGCATCGAAAAAGCGCTGATCCCTGGTTGCCGTTGTCTCACTTGCGTTGGCCCGGAGCCTGGCAAGGGATTGGGCATCGAGGCGGTAGCCGTACATGATGGCAATGGCCGCCAGTTTCAGCACAACCGGTGCCAGGGCATAAAGCATTGCCAGCGTCAGCGTTCCCTCGCGCGCCGAAATATCCTGCGGCACGGCAACAAAACCGGCAAGGTCGAGAAGCGGAAACGATATCCCGACAGCCAGCGCCAGCGCGAATTTCGATGCCAGACTCCAGATGGAAAAATACAGTGCTGCCCGACTTTCCCCACTGGAAATGCTGTCTACCTCGATCACGTCAGCCTGCATGGATGACGGAAGCACCAGATCAGCACCAAGGCATAGCCCCGTCGCAATACAGATCAGCGTGAAGATTGCCGTATCTCCCTCTCCAAGGAAGGCAGCAGGAAGAAAGAACAGGCAATTCAGCGACATGGCGATCATCCAGATGCGATGTTTCGAACTGCGAGATGCAAGCCATGTCCACAGCGGCATTCCAACAATGGCGGCAGCGAAGTAGAGCACCAGCAAGGGACCGCGCCATGCATCGTGACCAAGATTTCTGCCCACATAAAGCAGAAAGAGCGTGGCAGGCAGCGCATTCGCAAGGCTGTTGACGAAGAATGCAATGATCAGCCGGAAGAAATGACGGTTTGACCGCATCGCGGCCAGGCCGGATGCGAATGATAGCGAGGTTGCTTGTTTTCTGGGCTGGCGCACCGGTTCGGGTACCACCATCAAGGCAAGGATGGTTGCCACCGGCAGCAGGATCGCCACCATGATGGCGATGAGTGCCAATCCATGCAAACTTCCCTGATCCTTCCAGCCGATGGAAAAGGGCAGGGCAATCGCTACCAGCGTTCCGGCAAGCACAAAGCCTTCGCGCCAGGCTACAATACGGCTGCGCTCGGTATAGCTTTCCGAAAGCTCGGCACCCCAGGCCGAATAGGGAAGTATCATGGCGGTGTAGAATACCGAAAGAAGCCCGGCCGATGCAGCGAGCCATAAGGCATCTGCGCCTTGCGGCGGCCAGAACAGCGCCCAGCTCGCAACGGCAAGGGGACCGCAGGCAAGGCCAAGCCACATCTTGCGCCGAAATTTCCGCGGCCAGTGATCAGCGGCCCAGCCAATCAACGGGTCATTGATTGCATCAAAGACGCGTATTGCCAGCAGCACTGCGCCAATGACGGAAAGCGATAGTCCGACAGCCTCCGAATAGAAGGTAGGGACAACGACATAAAGCGGCAGCGTCAGTGCCGCCAGCGGCAGTCCGGGCAGGCCATAGGCGATGAGGTGGCGGGCGGGAAGGCGTTTTTCCATTCCCTCTATACTGTCAGCAAGCGCTTCCGGTTCACAAGCCGTTTCACAATTCGGAATTGCGAATGCGCATCATGGCTTGGCGAAGAATACCTGACGCACGTCGATATTGCCGGTTCTGAAGCCAGCCTCGCAATAATGCAGGTAAAATTCCCACATCCGCTTGAACCTGTGGTCAAAACCGAGGCTGCGAATTTCATCCCACTTGTCGATGAACCTGTGCCGCCATTCGGCCAGGGTGCGCGCATAATCCAGCGGGAAAACGCGCTCCGATGCCAGCGTCAGGCCGGATGTCTCGCCCAGTTGCATCAGCCTTGAGGGTGGCGGCAACATGCCTCCAGGAAAGATGTAGCGCTGGATGAAATC
>JAGRLM010000366.1 GCA_020441795.1 Nitratireductor sp. | reverse complement strand
GTCCGCAAACTCGTGGAACAGGACAAGGTTGACTTCGTGGTCGGTCCGCTTTCGGGCTCTGAAGGCATTGCGCTGCGCGACTATGCCAAGACGCAGCCACAGGTAACCATCATCAACGGCACGTCCGGTGCTCAGGAAGCAACCTTTGTTGATCCGGCGCCAAACTTCTTCCGCTACAACATGGATGGCGCGCAGTGGGGCGCCGGCCTTGGCGAATATGTCTACAATGACAAGGGATGGAAGACCGTTGCCTCGGTCGCCGAAGATTATTCCTTCGGTTACACGAACTTCCTCGGCTTCGCGCTCGGCTATTGCAAGGCCGGTGGCAAGATCACCAATCGCCAGTGGGTGCCACTTGGCACCAAGGACTTTGCCTCGATCATCGCGGCACTGCCCGACGATGTGGATGCGATCTATCTCGGCCTTGGCGGTGGTGACGCCGTCAACTTCCTCAACCAGTATCAGCAGGCTGGTGGCGACGCGCACCTGATTGGTGGCACGATCATGGTTGACGGAACCGTGCTTTCCGCAAAGGGTGATGCCAAGAAGGCATTGACCGGAACACCGTCTGCGGGTCCGCAGGCCGATACCTGGGACAATCCGAAGTGGCAGGCTTTTGTGAAGACCTATCAGGACGCCTTCCCGGCGGACAAGCGCTTCCCGAGCCCGTCGCTGTTTGCAACGCTGTATTACAATGCAGCAAAGGCAGCATTCACCTGCGTGAACGAAGTGGGTGGCGATCTTTCCGATGGCCAGGCCAAGTTCCGCGCATGTCTTTCCAGCCTGGAAATGGAAGCACCCAACGGCAACATCAAACTTGACGCAAACCGCCAGGCGATCGGCACGAACTTCGTGACGGAAGTGCAGGAGCAGCCGGATGGCACGCTGGCCAACAACCTGATCAAGACGGTCGAGAATGTGAACCAGACACTCGGACTGCCGGAAGACGAGTTCAGGGCGCTGGGTCTGCCATCACGTGACATCGTGAAGTGCGATTAAGCCAGCAGGCGACCTCCCGGACCGGGCTTCCCACAGGCCCGGTCTCGTAGCTTCACGCTTTTCATGGCCCGGTTTGACCGGGCCATGAAGAGATGAATTCCAGGGTAAAAGAACTGCGGTCAGGCTCATGTCGCTCATCAACTACCTGACACGAATCCATTTCGCGGACGGGGTGCTGGAACACGCAGTCCAGGCCGAAATCGCTGCGCATGAAATCAGTCGACCGATGATCGTGACCGACAGGGGATTGGTCGAAACGGGTCTGGTCGATAGGCTCGTCCATGCGCTGCCACGTGGCGTCGTCCATGTGATGTTCAGCGACACTCCCGCCAATCCGACCGAAGATGCCGCCATTCAGGCCAGCCGGTTCTATATCGAAAATGAGTGCGACAGCATTATCGCCATGGGTGGCGGGTCAGCGCTTGATCTTGGAAAGGCTGCCGGGCTTCTGGCCAGCCACGGTGGCGAATTGGCGAGCTATGCCGCTATCGAGGGCGGAGTAAAGCGGATACGACCCGTAATTCCGCCACTCATCGCCATTCCGACGACTGCCGGGACCGGCTCCGAGGTGGGGCGTGCTGCAGTGATTGTTCTTTCGGACGGTCGAAAGCTTGGCTTCATCAGCGAATACATGATCCCAAGGGTCGCAATCTGTGATCCGACTTTGACCCTGACCCTGCCGCCATTGCTGACAGCTGGAACCGGCATGGATGCGCTCACCCATTGCATCGAGACCTATTGTGCGACTGCGTATAACCCGCCTGCCGATGGCATTGCCATGGACGGTTTGCGCCGGGCTGCAGCGAATATCGAGCGTGCCGTCGAAAAAGGCAGTGATATCAATGCGCGGCGTGAGATGATGGCGGCGGCGATGAATGGTGCACTAGCATTCCAGAAAGGCCTTGGTGGCGTTCATGCAATGAGCCATGCGCTGGGTGGATTGCCGGGCTACCATCTGCATCACGGAACGCTCAATTCGGTTTTGCTGCCGCATATTCTCGACTTCAACGCGCCTGCGGTGGCGCATAAATATTCACAATTGAAGCAGGCAATGAACCTTCCGGAAAAGGCTGACATTGCAGAGGCTGTATTTTCTCTCGGCAAGCGGCTGGGCCTGCCGTCGACGCTCGGTGGCATGGGTGTTGATCTGGCTGGCATCAATGCTGCCGCACCGCTAGCAGAGAAGGATCACACGAACTCGACCAATCCGAGGCGGGCATCGGCGGGTGACTATCTTGAAATCATGCAAAAGGCGTTGTGATCACGGCCTCAGGTGGCGAAACTGATATAGATTTTGACAGTGCCGCGGAAATTGTGCCACCATTGACTTGTCGCAACCACAGCTACAACTGGTGGCAGGGAGAAGCTGCTGTGCGAGCGACGCGGAGGACTTCATGAGCAATGCGCTTGCTGTCTATCACGGCCCTTTCGGTCGTGCGTCCATCTACAGGCTGGACAAGCCGCTGGCTACGCATGCCCATCGCGAGGGTCATCTGATTTTTCTGGTTGGGGGGACGGAATCCACGCAGGATATTTCCTGTGTCAATTACCCGTTGTCGAAACAGTTCGGAACTGCGGTCAATGCATGGCAGCCGCATGATTTCATCCCTGGCGACACCGTCAACGGCTCCTATTTTCTGACACTCTACATCAATCCGGCATGGTTTCTGGAACTGGGCAGGAATGCGCGCAGCGCCTTCCGGTTTGGCAGGAATTCAATTGAGGTCACGAGCCAGATCGGCAGACTGGTGCAGATGGTGACGTCGCTGCTCATGGAACATGACTATAATTCCATGTTCGATGGCTATTTGTATGAACTGGTGCGCGAATGCTTTGACCAGTCATGGCAATGGGTCGATGGTGACACGGACATGCGCAATGACTGGGTGACAGTCAGTGATTTCCGAATTCGCAAGTCGATGCAACTGATGAAGGAGCGGTTGGGAGACGAGCTGGTTCTCGATACCATTGCCCGCGATTCAGGCCTGTCGCGGCCGCATTTCTACAAATTGTTCCGCCAGAATATCGGCCTGACGCCGAATATCTATCTCAATACCTTGCGGATGGAGACTTCCATCAACCGGCTCACGCAAACCGCAGATCCGATCACGTCCATCGGCCTGGATATCGGATTTTCCTCGCAGGCCAGTTTCACGCGTTTCTTCACGTCCAATTCGGGGATAGCACCAACCGAATACCGGCGCGCCACAACATTGAGGCCGTGAAACTTTCGCGATTTGCCGGGAAAAGAGAATACTGTCGGGTATGGTGGTTGCGGCGCATCGCCCTAAGCTGATCCCATGCTGAATCATAGCCTGGAGGAGCATGGTCCAAAATGCAGCGAGGGTCGAAGATCAACAAATGTGACACGGCCATCATTTCGCGCAGCGCCACAGGGGCAGCGGCGTGAGACGTTTTTTTGACCGTCATCCTTTCTGGTCGCTGGTGATTGCGCTTCTGGTGGCGTTTTTCATCTGGGCGATCTTTGCGCCCTGGCCACCGGGCATGGAGGCTTGGGCAGGCAGGAAGAAGATTTTCCTCAATGCCGTTTTCAACGGCATTACGCTGGGCGCGCTGTATTTCTTCGTGGCGAGCGGATTCACCCTGATCTTCGGCCTGATGAAGAATGTCAACCTGGCGCATGGCTCATTGTACATGCTGGGTGGATATATCGGCTATGAAGTCGCGAACACCACTGGCTGGTGGATATTGTCGTTTGTTGCGGCCTTCATTGTCGTTGGTCTGCTTGGCATCATTCTGCAATATGTCGTTTTTCGCCGGATGGAAGGCGAGGACCTGAAACAAACACTTGTGACCATCGGCATATCGATTGTCCTTGCGGATATCATGTTGTGGATTTGGGGAGGCGAATTCTACCAGATTCTCGCGCCGGGATGGCTGTCGGGTCCGGTGGAACTGCCCCTGGTGACAGCGGTCAAGAGCAGTGGTGAACTGGTCTATCTGAAATATCCGATTGTTCGCCTCGTCATCCTGCTGGCAGCCATTGTCGTTGGCATCCTGATGTGGCTCGCGCTCAACCGCACCCGGATTGGAATGCTGGTTCGCGCCGGTGTTGATGACCGCGACATGCTGTCGGCAACCGGCGTGCGGATCCAGCGCGTGTTTGTGCTGGTTTTTGCCTTCGGTGCCGGATTGGCAGGCGTTGCAGGGGTTGTGGGGGGTACCTTTCAATCCATTGCTCCGGGTGAGGACACACGGTTCCTGCTGGCTTCGCTGGTCGTGGTCATTGTCGGTGGCATGGGTTCAATTCCCGGCGCGGCACTCGGTGCGGTCATCATCGGTCTCGCCGAACAGATCGGTTCCGTCTATTTCCCCACTTATGCTGTGGTCCTGACCTTCCTCATCATGGTGCTTGTGCTGGCCTTCCGGCCGCAGGGCCTGATCACGAGCGGACGGTAATCCATGGCTCTGGGGGAAAACACGGATCGGTATCCAGTGCGAAGCGGCGAGCGGCCCTTCGAATGGTGGGACCTGTCAAACATCCCTGCACAATACTGGATTGTTGGCGCATTCCTCATCATCCTGCCGCTTTTTGCCAGCGACTTCGTGCTTTTCCAGATTTTCGGCTGGGCATTTATCCTGGGCATGATCGCACTGTCGCTGATGTTTCTGGCCGGATATGGCGGAATGGTCAGCCTAGTACAGCTGACGGTAGCCGGTGTCGCTGCCTATATGACCGCGATTTTCGGTTCGAGTGCCGTTGATACCATTTCGCTCGGCTGGAGCTGGTGGCTGACTATCCCCATCGCGCTTGTCATTGCAGTGATATTCGGCACGATTTCCGGCGCCCTCGCGGTGCGGACCGAGGGCATTTACACGATCATGATCACGCTCGCCATTGCGGCGGCGTTCTTCTATTTCACCCGCCAGAATTACACGCTTTTCAACGGGTTCAGCGGCTTCAACCAGGTCTTGCCGCCCGAGATTTTCGGGGTCAACTGGCGCTCGCCAGTGGCGTTCTATTACCTCGCATTGTTCTGGGCCTTTGCTGCCTATCTACTAGTGCTTTATGTGGCGCGTGCACCGTTTGGTCTCGCATTGCAGGGTATCCGGGACAATCCGCGTCGCATGGCGGCTTTGGGCTTCAACGTCACCGCGCACCGGATTGCAGCCTATGCCTTTGCGAGTTTGATAGCGGGTATTGGCGGAATATTGAATGTATGGCTCAACGGTCAGATTTCGCCTGGCGCGATTTCCGTGGGGCCAGCCATCGACATTCTGGTCATTGCCGTAGTCGGAGGTATAGCGCATCCGATCGGGCCGTTCATTGGGGCACTCATCTTTGTCATTCTGCGCACCTTTGCGCTCGACGTCCTGGTATCGGTCGGCCTTGCGGGCGAGCGCTTCAATCTGCTGATCGGTATCGGCTTTCTGGTGATTGTCTTCTGGTCGTCGGATGGTGTGCTGGGCCTGTGGAAGCGGTGGCGGGAAAATGCTGGCAAACGCGATCCGTTGACGGGGCGTCCAACGGATGGAGGGGCGGGCTGATGGCAATCCCCGGCGTTGGACAGCGTCTGTCGACAACCGGCACCGGAAATGCGCTGGAACTGCGCGGTGTTTCGCGCATGTTCGGCGCGCTTGCAGCGCTCAGCGACATTACGATGACGGTCAATCCGGGCGAGCGGCGGGCGGTGCTGGGGTCCAACGGGGCTGGAAAGACGACCCTGTTCAATTGCATTACCGGTGACTTCCTGCCGACTTCAGGCACAATCCGCCTGTTTGGCGAGGATGTCACTGTGTTTCCGGTGCATGAGCGTATCCGGCGCGGCTTGCGTCGCACCTATCAGATTTCGTTGCTGTTTGGCGGGCTAAGCGTCATCGACAATATTTATCTGGCTTGCCGGGGAGTGTCGCGCGGCCGGTTTTCGTTTATCCGCCCGACCCGGCGCGATGCCTTGATGCATTCGGCCGAGGAACTGACCAATGCGGTTCATCTGACTGATGCGCGCAATACGAAGGTTGGTGAATTGTCCTATGGCCAGCAGCGGCAGCTGGAGATTGCGTTGGCGCTTGCGGGTGCGCCGCGTTTCATCCTGTTTGACGAACCGGCGGCAGGCCTGTCGCCGACAGAGCGGCGCGAATTGATCGAGATCCTGACCAATCTGCCATCGCATATGGGCTTCATCATTATCGAGCATGACATGGATGTGGCGCTTCGTGTCGCTGAAAGCGTGACGATGATGCACAATGGCCGTATCTTCAAGGAAGGTAGCCCCGAGGAAATCGAGGACGACCCGGAAGTGCAGGAGTTGTATCTGGGAGGCGGTCATGGCTGAAGCGATGCGCGCCGGTGCCACGCTGGAGATACGGGGCCTCAATGTCTATTACGGTGGATCGCATGCCTTGCAGGGCGTGGACCTGACGCTTGGCAAGGGCGTGCTTTCGGTTGTTGGCCGCAACGGAATGGGCAAGACCACCTTGTGCAAGTCAATCATGGGTCTGGTGCATTCGGCGTCGGGTTCGATCCGCTTCAATGGGCAGGAATTGCGCGGTCGCTCACCGGCGGATATCGCCCGGCTGGGTATTGGCTATGTTCCGCAAGGGCGGCGGTTGTGGCGTTCGCTCAGCGTTGACGAGCATCTTCGGATGGTCAGTTCCGGCCATGGCGGAGACTGGTCGATCGAGCGCATCTATTCGACTTTTCCAAGGCTTGGTGAACGCAAGAACAATGGCGGCGGGCAGCTTTCTGGTGGCGAGCAGCAAATGCTGGCGATTGCCCGCGCGTTGCTGCTCAATCCGAAACTGCTCGTCATGGACGAGCCGACCGAGGGTCTGGCACCGGTCATTGTCAGCCAGGTCGAGGACATGCTGCATCGCCTTGGCGAAGAGGGCAATATTGATGTTCTGGTGATCGAGCAGAATATCGGGGTCGCGACAGCGGTTGCCGACCAGGTTGCAATCATGGTCAATGGCCGGATCAACCGGCTGATCGATTCAGGCCAGTTGTCAGGTGACAGGGACCTGCAGCAGAGGCTGTTGGGCGTTGGCCGCCATGCCCATGACGAGACGCCGGATGTGGAAACGCCCAAACCGCGCGAGGCAGATGGTGCACATGGACCAAGGCCGCAAAAAGTCTATGTGTCCAATCCGGCCATGCCGACGCGATGGTCGAAGCCGGTGCCGGTGCGGGTTCTGGAAAATGCGGCACGAACGATTTCGCCGGTTCCCTCTGCCAGGCTCGAAGGTGGTGTCCAGGCAGATTTGCGACCTCTTTCAGCACCGGGTGAATCTGTTGTTCTGGTAGCTGGAACGCTCGATACCAAGGGCCCGGAACTGCGCTATATCCGCGACATCATCAGGGATGCAGGTCTGCCGGTAAGGATGGTCGACCTGTCGACGAGCGGGGCGCATTCGGGTGCGGAAATTCCTGCCAATCAGATCGCGGCATTTCACCCTCGCGGGGCAAGCGGGGTATTCACCTCCGACCGTGGAGAATCCGTTGCCGGCATGACGCTTGCATTCGAGCGCTGGATAGCACGGCAAACCGGCATCGGTGGCATCATTGGTGCTGGCGGGTCTGGTGGAACGGCGATGATTGCGCCGGCGATGCGGACCTTGCCGATCGGCATTCCGAAAATGATCATATCGACGGTTGCGTCTGGCAATACCTCGCAATATGTCGGCCCGTCCGACATAACGATGATGTATTCGGTTGCCGATGTTCAGGGTCTCAATTCGATCACCCGAACTGTGCTGCGCAACGGTGCCAATGCGCTTGCCGGAATGGTTCGCGGACGCAAGGAATTCGAAAGCCAGGCAGCAAAAACCGCAGTGGCCGGCCTGCCTGCCATCGGGCTGACAATGTTCGGTGTGACCACGCCATGCGTCCAGCAAGTCACGCAAATGCTCGATGATGATTATGATTGCCTCGTGTTCCATGCCACCGGCATTGGTGGGCAATCCATGGAAAAACTCATCGATTCCGGGCTGATTTCGGCTGTTCTCGACATTACCACCACCGAAATCTGCGACATGATGGTGGGAGGCGTGTTTCCTGCAACACAGGACCGGTTCGGTGCCATCATCCGCAAGCGGATGCCTTATGTCGGGTCTTGTGGTGCCCTCGACATGGTGAATTTCAACGCGCCGGAAACCGTTCCGCA
>JAGRLM010000365.1:4835-7817 GCA_020441795.1 Nitratireductor sp. | reverse complement strand
TGTGCGCTTCCTCGATATTGAGGTCAGGCAACACGCTGGCAATCTGCTCGACTGCATCATCGACATCGATGATGCGCTTGGGCTCGGCATAAAGCGAAGCCGTATTGATATCGGTTGCCAGGGTGACACCGTTGCGATCAACGAGATCGGGACGACGCGCGGTGATGGCAGTGTCGGCAAGCATTCGTGCAGTCGCACCATCGGGAGCCTGAAAGCCGAAATAGACCAGCCGCCCCATGATGACGGCATAAACGATGCATACCAGCGACATGGCAATGACAATGCGGCCTCGAACCTGTTCGATGGCGATCTTGCGCGAACCGTCAAATCGCAAATGGCTGGCCAGAAAACCATTGCCGCTTGTGCCTTCGGTAAATGCTTCGTCCTGTGCTGGAGTTTCAACGGCCATCATTCGATCTCCGAACCGTCTGTTTCGCCGGTCACTGCCTTTTTCGGCTTGATGGAACCGGTCTTGATGGCATCCTTGTCCTGATCGCTTGCTGCTGCCTTTTCCGGATTTGGCGTTTGTGGCATCACCGCATCCCTTTCAGGAACTTCGCTCAATTTGCCAATTGCCGAAGGCTCGGTTGGCACCAGGCCCAATTGCGAGCGATACCGCTCTGCAAGCCGCTCCAGGCGCTCGGGACTCGTCAGCAGGCTCCAGTCCGCATTGAGTATGTCGATTGCCTCCTGCTCCAGCCGCAGCCTGTTCTCCAGCCTGGCCACCCGCTCCAGCGCAATTCGGGAATCATGCTTGACCTTGAAGGTCCATGCAGCCCCGCCGATCAGCGCTGCGATCATCACGATATCAAGCGTGCGAAACATGGCCCGCTCCTCCGGTTTGCGCGAATTGGGAAAGATTGGCGAGTCGTGGAAGGCTGACACTTTCAATGCCGCCCTTGCGTGCTGGTCCTGCCAGGCGCACCGCCATTCGCAATTTGGCTGAGCGCGCGCGCGGATTTTCAACTGCCTCATTGTCACTGGCTGCGATCATCGCCTTGCCCGGCTGGTCGAAACTGGCAGCCTCGCCTGCCGCCTGCGGCATGTGCCTCGAACCGCCGCCGCTCTTGCTTCGCTCACCCATGAAGCGCTTGACGATCCTGTCTTCCAGCGAATGGAAGCTGACAACCACCAGCCGCCCGCCCGCCTTGAGGATGCGCTCTGCCGCGCACAATGCCTCGGCCAGTTCCTCAAGCTCGCGATTGACGAAAATCCGCAGCGCCTGGAAGGTGCGCGTTGCCGGATGAATCCGGTCTCCGGGCTTCCTGCCGATCACCTTCTCGATCAGTGTCGCAAGGTCAAGCGTCCGCGTGAACGGCATGGCTCCGCGCCGGTCGACAATCGCGCGGGCAATGCGCGAAGCCTGCTTTTCCTCGCCCAGTATTCCAATGATGCGAATGAGGTCGTTTTGCGCTGCCTTGTTGACAACATCGGCGGCCGTTGGCCCCGCCTGCTCCATGCGCATGTCGAGCGGACCATCCTTCTGGAAGGAAAAGCCGCGTTCAGCCTCGTCTATCTGCATTGATGACACGCCGACATCAAGCACAACGCCATCAACCTGCTCATGGCCACAGGCTATGGCAATCTCGTCAAGCGCGGAGAACCTGCCTTGCTTCAGCGTGATGCGACCACCCGATAGCTCAACCACAGCCGCGCCATTGCGAATGGCATCAGGGTCGCGATCAATGGCAACAACACTGGCGCCTGTAGCTGCAATGGCGGCGGAATACCCACCCGCACCAAAGGTTCCGTCGACAATGACGCTTCCGGGGCCAGGCTCAAGTGCCGCCAGCACCTCGTTGAGCATTACCGGGACATGACGAACCGGTCCGCCAGCATTGGCAATTTCGCCGCTGCGGTCCGTCATGATCCCTGCTCCCCGCTGGCGGACCCGGATTGGGCCCCGGAAGACATCACTGCACTGGAACCGAGCGACCGCTTCAGCGAACGCACCCTTTCGCGCGCACTGGAACGATAGTCCTCGTATGCACCCGGTTCCCAAATCCAGAAGGAACGTCCCCGCCCCTCGAAAAGCACCTTGTCTGAAATGCCCGTTTGCTCGCGAATGCGGTCATTGAGCTGAAACCGGCCCTCGCCATCCAGCTTCAACTCCAGCGCATCGCCATTGATGTAGAAGGACCAGTCTTCATATTCCTGCGAAAACGGATCGAGTTGCTCCAGTCGCTGCTGATACCATTCGATCATGTCCTTGCCGCCAGCCTCGACCACGCGGTGGTCGACCGACATCAGCGCATGCAGTTCGCTCTGGTTTTTCAGGACGGCGCGAAAGGAAGCAGGAACGGAAACCCGACCCTTCCTGTCGACATTATTGATCGTGTTCGAAGCGAAACGATCCATAAGCCTTCACTGTCCCTTCCGCCTCCGCCGCCGCGGCCGCCCCAAGCCTGTACACTAAAACATTGGGCAAATTATTGATTTCAAAGCACTTTCCTGCGTCCGCGAGTGTCGCCGCCAACAATCCGGATCGCAATGACTGCCACGTGGATCACGCAGCAAATCAATCGGAATTTGGGATAACATGGGAAAATTTGGGGGTCAATGGGAAGAACCCACACCACAACGCGGTTTACCGGGCCCATATCGCCAGAAAATCGATCATTGATCATTAACCCTAACGCTGGGTTAACCGCCCTCACCATGCCTGCAAAAAGCGGAAATCGGGATGAGTCAAAGTGACTCAGGTTGGCTGCCTCGAGATATCCAGACTGTCTGAATGCGGTTGAAAGCACCCGCTTGGCTTGGCGGAAATTCTGGGAGAGAATGCAGCTCCCTGTATCAGGTTGTCGAAGGTCGGTCAGTCGGCCTCGGCAATCCGGTTTTCGATGGAGCCGCGAATGACGGGCAGCAGGAACATCTTCTTCAAACTGCCAATTTGCTTTCTGGCATTTCTGGCTCTTGTCCAATTGGGTCCAGGGGAAGCACAAGCCCGTTGCGAAACCGGCAAGTCGTCACGCTGCATCA
>JAGRLM010000365.1:0-4824 GCA_020441795.1 Nitratireductor sp. | reverse complement strand
AGTTGTCGGGCCCGCCAAATCCCTTTTTTGAAGAGGGGCTGCGCCTTCTCGAAAAACAGGACGACAAGCGAGCGGAAATTTTCTTTCGCAAGGCACTGCAAGTCTTTCCCGACGATGCGCGACCCCACCTTGCTTCAGCAATGCTCTTTGAAAAGGAAGGCAAGGCCATCGAAGCGCTCAATGCATATTCCGCCGCGTTGGCGATCGACGCCAGCAATCCGCTGGCCCTTGCACGCCGTGCTGAAATACACGCAATTCTGGGAAATGTGGAAAAGGCATTGATCGACTTGTCGAAACTGCTGGAGATCGAGCCGGATCGCCAGTCAGCGCGAAACATGCGCGCCGAAATCTATTTGCAACAAAAACGCTTCGCGGAAGCGGCAAACGATTACCTTGCCATTGCCGATAGCAACGACCTTGATCCACGTTGGCGCCTTGCCAGTGCGCGCGCTTTCGAGTTGGCTGGCGATGACAAGGCAGCGCTGGCACAATTGGACGTGCTGCTGCACAACTTCCCGGACGAAGCCGATGCCTTGCTGCTGCACGGTCGTTTGCTGCTGGAAAACGGAGACAAGCAGGCAGCACGAGCTGACCTTGAAAAACTTCTCGCCCGCGAACATGCCAATAACGAATTGGAAGCGGAAGCAGAGAAATTGCTCAAGGAGGCCATCAAATGAAGTTTGGCGGATGATCCCACTCTCATCTGACCTTTCGCCTCGGAATTTCATTGGATTTCCGAAAATTTGGTGGCATCATCGAAGCCCTGCAACTGGAGCCCTGATGTCCATGTCCACGGTTCATCGAATTGCAAAGCGCGTTTGCATTCTGGCCGCAACTTCTTCCGCGCTGCTGTTCTGCACTTTGCCTGCCAGAGCGCAATTGCTGGAAACCTATCAGGCCTTTCTCGGACCTTCCGACCACTTCAACTCATCCGGTGCCAGATTGACCCAGCCCTGGCAAATCATTCGTCAGGATCGAGCCAACTTCCACAAATTCGGGGTTCGCGATCCCGGTGACGAATATGACAGCTTCTTCGCCCTCGAAGCGAACCGCAGCCTGATGGAGCAAATGATCCTCAACGGATCAATCCAGCGAAGCGCGGCCAACCGGATCGTCAATGGCAATGTTTTCATCCGTGTCGAGATTTACCCGAACTCGGTCAATGTCACGGTAAACTGAGTTCGCGCCACCATCGCGACACCTGGCACTATCGCAAATGTGCATGACAGCTTTCCATCTGCTACCCTGCTGCCTGAAGCAACTGGCCGAATGGAGCAATGAAGCAATTGGACATCACTGCAATTGACCAGATTGGCGTGGCATTGCCGGACTGGGTAACGACCTATCTGCTGAAGCCCTGGACGCTGTACCAACTGGGCATCATTCTTGGTTGTTATCTGGCTTCACTGGTTGCAGCGAGTTGGCTTGAGCCCATACTTGAGGAACAGGCGCGAAGGTTGCGCGGCAATCCGCGCCTCTTGCGAGCCGTGGTGGTGGCACTTCGGCGCACCAAATGGTTTATCCTGGTATTCCTGCTCTGGGTGGCGAAGTGGATTGTTGCCGCCAATACCTGGCAAAGCCGATCCTATATCATCTCACTGGCAATAGTTCTGGCCTTCGTCTGGCTTGCGCTCGCCATCCTGACACGCGTCATCCGCAACAAGACCATTGCCCGCACGGTAGCGTTTTGCGCCTTTGCGTATTTTGCCGTCAGCGTCCTGGGCATCCGCGAAGAGGTCAGCGCCTTCCTGGAATCGATTGCCGTTCCACTTGGCACTTTCCGCATATCGCTGCTTTCGGTCATCAGCGCGGTGATTGTCACCGTCATCCTGCTTTGGCTGGCAACAGCGGCAGGACGCATTGCTGAAAACCGGATCAACCGCCTCGAAGACCTGTCTCCCTCCGTTCAGGTACTGCTTGGCAAGCTTGTGCGGATCCTGCTGACAATCCTCGCCATTGCACTGGCAGTTTCCTCGACTGGGATAGACCTGACTGCCTTCACCGTGCTTTCGGGTGCCATCGGCGTCGGCCTCGGCTTCGGCTTGCAGAAGGTCGTCTCGAACCTGATTTCCGGCATCATCATCCTGGGCGACAGTTCCATCAAGCCGGGCGACACCATACAGCTTGGCGAAACCTTCGGCTGGATCAAGGACTTGCGCGCCCGCTATGTCTCGGTGATTACCCGCGATGGCCGTGAATATCTCATTCCCAATGAGGACTTCATCACGCAGCAGGTGGTGAACTGGTCCTACTCTGACAACTATGTGCGCCTCGACGTCGATTTCGGCGTTTCCTACGAAAGCGATCCGCATGAAGTCATCGCGATTGCCATAGCGACCGCAAAATCGATCAAACGCGTGGTCCGAACAAAGCAGCCGGTATGCTGGATGACTGCTTTCGGCGCGTCATCGCTTGATTTCAAACTGCGGTTCTGGATTGAGGATCCGCAACAGGGTCTCACCAATATCCGTGGCCAGATCCTCATTGCATTGTGGGATGCCTTCAAGGCCAACAACATATCGATACCTTTCCCGCATCGTGAAATCATCATGAAGACGCCGGTCGATATCCGGTCGTCGCCGCCAGCTGACAAACCCCAAAAACCGCCTCGAAATGCAGTTCGCAAGCAAAAAGCGGACTGAACCTGCCCTTAACCGTTTCATGGCATCATCTGCGCCAGGGAAGTTCTGGCGAGGCCCAGCGAGGATATGTGATGTTTGAATCAAGACCGAAGCGGACCAAGGCCCGTATCGAGGCGGAGCTCTACCTCGACGACGGAAGCCACATCCTTTGCCGGATTGGCGTGGGCCAGGGCGAACGCCTGTCCGATGCGCTCAATGACGAAAGACAGTTCCTGCCGGTCGAGACCATGCAGGGGCAGGTCATCATCCTGCGCAAGACGACAATCGCGAAAGCTGTCCAGCTTGACCAGAAAATGGAAAATGCAAACGCCACCGACCCATTCGAGATTCTGGGCGTGCCGCGCAATGTCAGTGACGACGACCTGAACCATGCCTATCGCGGCCTTTGCCATGCCAACCATCCCGACAAGCTGCTGGCAGCGGGCATGTCGCAGCAATTCGTCGAAATGGCAACGTCCCAAATGGCGCGCATCAACGATGCTTATGAACGCATCCGCTCGCTACGAAAGCAGGAGCACGAGGCCGCATTGTAGACATGCTGGTCAAACAGCGCGGGGTTCAGTACCAGTCCCGATACGGCATGCTTTTCATTGCGGCACGACATTGCCGGCCGGTTTCAGCGCGCGCCATTCCAGGACAGAAACAACAATCAGCACCATCGCCGCAACCAGGCTCAATTGCCATGGCGCGAAGAGGTGATGGACCAGCACTGCAAGCGCCAGCAGCACCAGGCCAAGAAGATGCGAAAGCGGAACCCGGCCCCAGACCGCGCCCTTGAACCAGATATTGCCAAGCAGGAAAATCATCGGACCGCCGAGCACGGCAGCAGCTTCCTTCCAACCTGAATGCCCTTGTGGATGGGCAAGAACAAACTCTGCCCCCACCGCACACAGGATGATCCCGGCGACAATTGGAAAATGCGCATAAGTAAAGACTGCGCGCCCGACCCGTCCGGGATCATTGCTGTGCTCGATATGATGTGCTGCACGCTCATGCCCGAACCGAAAATAAATCCACCACAACATGCAGATCCCGGTGAAGTTTCCCGCAAACGCCACAAGATTGACCGCACTCATCTCGGCTTCGGCGAAGGAGCGGCCACTGACCAGAATGGTTTCGCCAATACAGATGATGACGAACAATGCGCAGCGCTCTGCCATGTGCGTACCGGAAATGTCCCAGTCCTCGATGGTCGATTTGCCAATCACCGGCACCCAGAAGAACAACGCTGGCGAAGCATATTCTATCAAGAGCGCGATCAGCCATAATATTGTACGGCCTTCATGATTTGCCAGTCCACCCGCGATCCAGAAAGCACCCGAAAATGCCAGCCATATGGCTATACGCAGGAAATTGAGCGCGTGCTTGTTGCTGTTCCCCCAGAATATCCAGGCGGTAAACAACGAGCGTCCCACCTGCATTGCGGCAAATGTCGCGCCAAACAGCAGTCCCTTCTCACCCCATGCCTCGGGAATGGCCGAGGCAAGGACCAGTCCACCAAACATCATTGCAAACAACAACAGGCGCACCGCCATTGTATCGGGATCAAGCCAGTTGAGTGCCCAGGTGGTAAACATCCACAGCCACCAGATCGCCAGGATGAGGATGAGCGTTTCCCCAACGCCGGCAATGGTAAAATGGTGCGCCAATGCATGGGAAAGCTGGATGATCGAGAATACGAAAACCAGGTCATAAAACAATTCGACGAAGCCGACCTTGCTGCCACTGCCCTCGCCGCGCTTGCGCAAAATTGATGACTTGTCCATTTTCAACTCCAGTTGCGTCGGGACTAGATAAGCACAAGAAATTTTGCAGCAAAAGCACCAGCCGGCCTGTAAGCCGGGTTCTGTATGGCCCATGCAGTTTCCTGCACGGACGCGGCGGCCATTCCTCTGGGACATCCGTTACCGGATGCCTCGGCGCGACCCACCCGGACAACTGGCTTGAAAACATGCCTGCCTGCCCTTTCGGGCTGGCGCGTTGTCCCTATTCGGTCTTGCTCCCGATGGGGTTTGCCCTGCCACCGCCGTTGCCGGAGGTGCGGTGGGCTCTTACCCCACCCTTTCACCCTTCCCGCAGCATGCTGCGGAGGTCTGCTTTCTGTGGCACTTTCCCTCAGGTTCCAGGAAAACCCGTTTCCGGATCAATCCCTTCCCTGGCCGGAAGTTATCCGGCATCGTGT
>JAGRLM010000029.1:8609-16836 GCA_020441795.1 Nitratireductor sp. | reverse complement strand
AAACAGGGTAAACAAGCCGTTAACCTGTCGGGCTGAAACGTTAATTTGCCCGAATTAGTCATTACGCAACGGAATGTCGTTGACGATGGAATTGTATTTTCTGACAAGGGTCATTATTGTCAGATATCCGAAAGCGCCGGACCCGGTTAACCGTTACTTGGCGTCGATTTACGCCCTTAACGTTGAACATCGGGCTGACTTGCGATCATTCTACCCTTGTGGAAACCGGGTCATGACATTCATGTTGTCACGGCCAGTGGGTAAGGGAGGAATAAACAGGTAAGGCGCTTCTGGAGTAGCAAACTGTCAGCAAGGTGTGGGCAACGGCAGTAAATCAGGCGATCCGGACAAGGTCGCAGTTCAGAGGTGATAAGAAAATGCCGGAATTTGAATCAATTGCGCGTCTGGATCAAATCCTTGCTGTCAATCCGGGCGACGATGATAGCGAAAAGCCCGTTTACAGGATCGGTGATCTTGCAAGCGAGTTCGGAGTGACCTTGAGGACACTTCGTTTCTACGAGGATCGGGGCCTGATCAGTCCTGACCGCGAAGGTTCCACCCGGCTCTATTCACCAAGGGACCGTTCACGCCTGAAGGTGATTCTGCTGGCAAAGAAGGTCGGGTTTTCCCTGGTCGAGATACAGGAGCTGATGAATATCTACGACCAGAGCCATGATATCGACGATCCGGCCGGTATCCTGCTCAAGCGTTTCAGTCAGCAAATGGATGTGCTGATAAAACAAAAGGCCGATATCGAGGCGGCTATCGAGAAGCTGAACGAGACAATCGGGACGCTTAAAGCCTCGATCTGATCGATGGTCGGCTGATGATGAACGGAATAGACCGTTCGCAACGGGTTGGCAAATGCTGCTGACCTGACCTGGCAACACTGCCAATGAGTATCGAGATTTCTCACTTCCGTCCGTTTTCGGGCGGTCGAGCATAACTGTCTGCCTGTTACCAGCGGAGGGGCGCCGCCAGCAGATCCAGCAGACAGTGTGGTGGCCGGCGCTCGGCATCGTTCCTTGAGCACCGGCCACCGAGGCCATTGGTAAAGCAGGTTGGCCGCCGGACTGGCCGTCATGCAGCGTTCAAATACTCATATTGTTTTTCACTCACGGCGCTGAATTTGCCCGGATTGAAAAGCGTTCTGGAATGTGGCTCCGGGGCGAATTCGGCCATGGCAATGCCTGGCCGCATCGGGGAGTCGCATCGCGGGAGCATTCATGGGGCAAGAATGCTCCCGCAGCGTTTTTGGCATTACATCAAAAAATCGTGGCGCAGAACTTCCTCTGGGTTCAAGTAAAATCGCGCCCCACCTCCCACCCCCTCGACAATCTGTCCTATTCACATCACCCACTGGCCATCTGCGTGGAAGTGTCGATGGCGCGTTGCAATCTGCGCCGGTTCGACTTTCGGTACTTTCGCAATTTCCAGAAACCGCTTTCCGATCCACGCAAAATCACGAACTGAAAATAATTGACGTTTACGCAAACGTAAAAGTTTGCTATGGCCATGATCAACACCATATATGCGGCAGAGACAGTGTGGCCATCTGGCCAGGCATTCGCCGATGTCTGGTGACAAGTTCATTTGATTTGCCAGTGACAGAACCATGTGCCTGACTGGCCGATGCGATACGCGCCAGGTTCGGCTGGCAGCAGGATCCAAGGGAGATTTTACATGCCCAGCTATACAGCCCCGGTTGAAGACACACTCTATGTGCTCAACGATGTTCTCAACATTCAGCGATACAACAACCTTCCCGGTTTCGAGGAAGCCACGCCTGACATGGTGGAGGCGATCCTGGGTGAAGCGGCAAAATTGTGCGAACAGGTGCTGCAGCCCATCAATCATTCCGGTGACCAGGAAGGCTGCACCCGCCACGATGACGGCTCAGTCACGACGCCCAAGGGCTTCAAGGAAGCCTACAAGGCCTATGTCGAGGGCGGATGGATGGGGCTTGCTGCCGATCCGGAATTTGGCGGACAGGGTCTTCCATACACGCTGCATTCAGCGGTTGGCGAATATCTGTCTGCCTCGAACATGGCATTTTCGATGTATCCCGGCCTGACGCAGGGTGCGATCGCGGCAATTCAGGTTCACGGATCCGACGAACAGAAGCGCCAGTTCCTGCCGAAGATGATCGAAGGCGACTGGACCGGCACCATGAATCTGACGGAGCCGCATTGCGGAACCGATCTCGGCATGCTTCGCACCAAGGCTGTCCCCAATGGCGATGGCAGCTACAGGATTTCGGGCCAGAAGATTTTTATCTCGGCCGGCGAACACGACCTTTCCAACAATATCATCCATCTGGTGCTGGCCCGCATCGAAGGCGCTCCCGAAGGCACGAAAGGGATTTCGCTGTTCATCGTGCCGAAGTTCATTCCTGACGAGAACAACAATCCCGGCAAGCGCAATGGCGTGTCCTGCGGCTCCATCGAGGAAAAGATGGGCATTCATGCCAATTCAACCTGCGTGCTCAACTATGACGAGGCTACCGGCTGGCTGATCGGCCAGGAGAACAAGGGCCTTAACGCCATGTTCGTCATGATGAACGAGGCGCGCCTTGGTGTCGGCTTGCAGGGCCTCGCGATTTCAGAGGTTGCCTACCAGAATGCGGTTACCTACGCGAAAGAACGCATCCAGGGTCGTTCACTGACCGGGCCCAAGTCACCCGACAAGAAGGCAGACCCGATCATCGTTCATCCCGATGTGCGCCGCATGCTGATGAACATCAAGTCCTTCAACGAAGCCGCGCGCGCCTTCATGCTGTGGACGGCGCTCAAGGGCGACATCTCGCATCGTTCCGGCTCGGAAGAAGAGCGCCAGCAGGCCGATGACCTGATGGGTCTGCTCACGCCGATCGTCAAAGGCGTGCTGACGGACAAGGGCTTCGAGAACACGGTCAATGCCCAGCAGGTCTATGGCGGCCATGGCTATATCCAGGAATGGGGCATGGAGCAGTTTGTGCGCGATGCGCGCATTGCACAGATCTATGAAGGGGCAAACGGCATTCAGGCGCTTGATCTCGTGGGGCGCAAACTCGCCAAGGATGGCGGTCGCGCACTTCGGCTATTCATGGAAGAGGTGAACGGCTTTACCGGCAAGCATCGCGAAAACGAGGCCATGCAGCCCTATACCAAGCCGTTGCGCAATGCGACCAAGGCATTGGAGGCGGCCACGATGTGGCTGATGCAAAACGGCATGAAGAACCCGGACAATGCCGGCGCCGCCTCCATGGACTACATGCACCTCATGGGTCTTGTCGCACTTGGCTATATGTGGGCCATCATGGCAGAAAAATCGCAAGCCGCCCTTGCAGAAGGTGCCAATGGCAAGGCAAGCTTCCATGAGAACAAGCTCGCCACGGCGCGCTATTTCATGGAACGGGTAATGCCGGAGGCCCAGGCCCATCTGGCGCGGATCGAGACCGGTTCGGACTCCATGATGGCATTGGCCGCCGACGCATTCTGATACCAAAGCTGCCCGGGAGGAAACCACATGCAGCCAGCCGCCATTCTGGGCGTTCCCGCCCCTGCGTGGGAAAGCGAAGATGTGACGATGTTGCGCGACATGGCCAACCGCTTTGTCGAGGCGGAAGTCGTGCCGCATTATGAAAGCTTCGAGGATAACGGGCTGGTGCCGCCATCGGTCTGGCACAAGGCAGGCGAAAACGGTCTGCTTTGTGCTGCAGTGCCCGAGGAATGGGGTGGTGCGGGCGGTCATTACGGCCATGACGCCGCCATCATAGAGGCGCTCGGACATGCCGGGGCAGATGGCTTCGGCATTGCGCTGCATTCAGCGATTGTTGCTCCCTATATCCAGCATTACGGCTCGCGCGAACAGAAGGAGCGCTGGCTGCCGAGGCTTGCCAGTGGCGAGTTGATCGGAGCCATTGCCATGTCGGAGCCGGGTGCCGGTTCGGACCTGCAGGGCGTCAAGACCAGCGCAATGAAGAGCGGCAACCAGTATGTGATCAATGGTTCCAAGACCTTCATCACCAATGGGCAGAATGCAAATCTGATCATTGTCGTGACCAAGACCGACCCCTCTGCGGGTGCGAAGGGTACATCGCTGATCGTGGTGGAAACCGAAGAGGTCGAGGGCTTTGAACGGGGGCGCAATCTCGACAAGATCGGCCTCAAGGCAAATGACACTTCGGAGCTGTTCTTCAACGAGGTGAAAGTACCGACATCGAACCTTCTCGGAACCGAGGAGGGCCAGGGCTTCGTGCAGTTGATGCAGCAATTGCCACAGGAGCGGCTTCTGATCGCCAACCAGGCGATTGCTGCAATCGAACGGGCGCTGGCGCTGACCATTGACTATGTCAAGGAGCGCAAGGCATTCGGCCAGCGCATCATCGATTTCCAGAATACGCAGTTCAAGCTGGCGCAGCTCAAGGCGGAAGCCGTGCAAGCGCGGGTCTTCACCAATTACTGCGTCGGCATCCATCTCGAAGGCAAGCTTGATCCGGCAACGGCCTCGATGGTGAAAATGCTGACCACGGACCTGCAATGCAAGGTAATGGACGAATGCCTGCAAATGTTCGGCGGATATGGCTATATGAATGAATATCCGATTGCCCGCATGTTCCGCGATGCGCGGGTTCAGCGCATCTATGGCGGCACCAATGAAATCATGAAACTGTTGATCGCACGTACTTTATAGGGAGGGCTGCATGCCAAAGGGATACTGGATCGGTCATGTGGAGGTGCATGACGCCGAAGCGTACAAGAAATATGTCGAAGGGGCGACACCGGCCTACAGGGAATATGGCGCGAAATTCCTGGTGCGCGGCGGCAAGGAAGACAGGGTCGAGGCGGATGATCTGGGATCACGGCATGTGGTGATCGAGTTCGAGAGCCTTGAAAAGGCGCAAGCCTGTTACAACAGCGCCACCTATCAGGAAGCCCGCAAGCACCGCCTTGGTGCCTCGAAGGGCAGGCTGGTGATCGTGGAAGGTTTCGAGTGATGGCAAAGGGATACTGGATTGCCCATGTGGATGTGCATGATCCCGAGCGCTACAAGCTCTATGTCGAGGGTGCCAGGCAGGCTTTCATCGATCATGATGCAAGGTTCATCGCACGCGGTGGTGAGCATGAATTGCTCGAGGGCGATATTGGCGGTGCGCGCCATGTGATCATTGAATTCAAGGATCTGGCAACGGCGCGCGCCTGCTGGAATTCGCCTGTCTATCAGGCTGCTCGCGAGCATCGCCTGGCGGCTTCCAAGGGCAGCGTACTGATCGTGGAAGGTGCCGAATAATGGCCGAATATGAACTGTGGTGCTTTTCGGAAAGCGGCAATGCCTTCAAGGTTGCCCTGATGCTGGAACTGCTCGAGGCAGACTGGGCAGCGCGGCGGGTGGCATTCTTTGCCGGCGAATCCCGCTCTCCCGAATTTCGCCAAACCAATGTCATGGGTGAAGTGCCGGTACTCGTGCATCATGCAAGAGATGGCGACATTACCATGAGCCAGTCGGGCGTGATGCTTGACTACCTCGCAAAACAGTTCGGCCGGTTTGGCCCCGAAAACGAGAATGAGCATCGCGAAGTCCACCGCTGGATCCTTTTCGACAATCACAAGCTCTCGAGCTACTCGGCTTCGGCACGCTTCATGGGACATTTCATGAAGAAGAAGGATGACCCGGTCACGCAATTCATGGCGGCCCGTGCGGCAGGTGCCTGGAAGGTCTTGAACCAGCATCTGGAAAACCGTGACTGGGTGGCTGCAAACCGTCCGACAATCGCGGACTTCTCCCTTAGCGGCTACCTGTTCTGGCCAGACCAGATTGGTGCGAATTGGGATGACTATCCCCATATCAAGGCCTGGCTTGAACGCATTCGCGCGTTACCGGGTTTCAAGCTGCCTGAACAACTGATGCCGTCCGGACAGGACGCACCAACGGCAACCGCCTGATCAGCCATCCTGAACGGGCAAGCAATGCATCCGTCCATGACCGGATGGCACAAAACAACAAAGGAGCACAAACATGGCCGAGGCCTTTATCTATGATCACGTGCGCACCCCGCGCGGCAAGGGCAAGAAAGATGGCAGCCTGCATGAAGTGCCGGCTGTGCGCCTGGCGGCAGCAACGCTTTCTGCAATGCGCGACCGCAATGAGCTCGACACGTCGCAGGTAGATGACATCATTTTCGGCTGCGTCGACCCGGTCGGCGAAGCAGGTTCGGTCATCCCGCGGGCGGCAGCCTTTGAAGCCGGCTATGACAACAAGGCTCCGGGCATCCAGATTTCGCGGTTTTGCGCGTCGGGCCTTGATGCAATCAATCTGGGCGCGGCAAAGATCGCCTATGGCTCGGACGATATCGTCATTGCCGGTGGCGTTGAATCGATGAGCCGCGTCGGCATGGGTGCATCAGGCGGAGCCTGGCCGATGGATCCGTCCGTTGCCGTTCCCGGCTGGTTCGTGCCACAGGGGATTTCGGCTGACCTCATTGCCACCAAATACGGATTCTCGCGCGATGATGTTGATGCCTATGCGATGGAAAGCCAGAAGCGGGCGGCGAAATCCTGGGAAGAAGGCCGCTTCAAGAATGCCATCATCCCGATCACGGATATCAATGGCATTACCATTCTTGACCGCGACGAGCACATGCGGCCAGGCACCGACATGCAGAGCCTCGGCAAGCTTGATCCTTCCTTCGTTATGATGGGGGAAATGGGCGGCTTTGATTCCGTCGCTGTCCAGCGCTATCCCGAGATCGAGGGCGTCAACCACGTCCATCATGCGGGCAATTCATCGGGCATCGTTGATGGTGCTGCGGCGATCCTGTTGGGATCGAAAAAGGCCGGCAAGACGATGGGTCTGACGCCCCGCGCCCGCATTCGCGCCTTCGCCAATATCGGTTCGGAGCCTGCAATCATGCTTACAGGCCCCGTCGATGTTACGGAAAAGCTGCTCAAGCGCGCCAAGATGAAGATTTCGGATATCGACCTGTTCGAGCTCAACGAAGCCTTCGCATCTGTCGTTCTTCGCTACATGCAGGCCTTCGACATTCCGCATGAGAAGATGAATGTCTGTGGCGGTGCCATTGCCATGGGACATCCGCTTGGCGCAACCGGCGCCATGATCATGGGTACGGTTCTCGACGAACTGGAACGGCGTGACATGAAGACCGCTCTCGTGACGCTGTGCATTGGTGCAGGCATGGGCACGGCAACCATCATTGAACGCGTTTGAGGGAATTGGGAAACAAGATCATGAGCCACAAGAATTTCAAGATCGAGAAAGACGCAGACGGCATACAGCTTGTCACCTGGGACTCACCGGGAAAGTCGATGAATGTCATTGACCAGTCGGTGCTGGAAGAATGGGAAAAGATCATTGACGATGTAGCGGGCGATGCCAGCGTCAAGGGTGTTGTTCTTGCCTCGGGCAAGAAGGCATTTGGCGCAGGCGCAGACCTGTCCATGCTGCAGATGATGATGGGCCAGTATGAGGCGCAAAAGGCGACCCATCCGCAAAAGGCAGCCGAGGAACTCGACGCCCATGCATATCGCCTCAACAAGCTGCTGCGCAAGCAGGAGACCTGCGGCAAGCCATTTGTCGCAGCCATCAACGGCCAGGCACTGGGCGGGGTCTTCGAGATCGCGCTCGCATGCCATGCCCGCGTGATGAGCGAGGATGCCAAGGTTGGCCTGCCGGAAGTCAAGGTCGGCCTGTTTCCCGGCGGTGGCGGAACCCAGCGCCTGCCGCGCCTGATCCACACGCAGGAAGCGCTGCAATATCTGTTGCAGGGCAAGAACATGGATGCCAGCAAGGCTCGAAAATTTGGCGTCGCGGCGGATGTGGTCCCGGCAGAGCAGTTGGTAGCGACAGCGAAAAAGCTGATCCTTGACGGCCTGTCAGCCGTCCAGCCATGGGACAACAAGGGCTTCAAGCTGCCGGGCGGACTGGTCTATTCCGCAGCTGGTGCGCAGCTCTTCCCCGCGGCCAATGCCATTTACCGGCGTGAGACCTTCGACAATTATCCCGGCGCTCGCGCCATCATGAAATGTGTCTATGAAGGCCTGTTGCTACCCATGGATACAGCCCTTCGGGTGGAAAGCCGCTACTTTGCCAATGTGCTTGCCAGCACCGAAGCAAAGCACATGGTCCGCTCGCTGTTCATTTCCATGCAGGCACTCAACAAGGGCGCACGGCGTCCGGCGGATGCCAAGCCCTCGACCATCAACAAGGTCGGCATCCTGGGCGGCGGCGG
>JAGRLM010000029.1:0-8527 GCA_020441795.1 Nitratireductor sp. | reverse complement strand
CCGCCGGGAAAGGCGTCGCGCATTCGGCCGGCATCATCGACAAGGCAATCCAGCGCGGCTATTCGAGCCAGGCCGACAAGGAGCAGTTGCTGTCGCTGATCCAGCCAACAGCGGATTATGCCGATCTTGCCGATTGCGACCTCGTGATCGAAGCGGTGTTCGAGGATTCGAATGTCAAGAAAGGCGTCACCGAGGAAGCTGCAAAGCACATGAAACGCGGGGCAATCTTTGCCTCGAATACGTCGACCATTCCGATCACCGGCCTGGCCAAGAACTTTCCGCGCCAGAACGATTTCATCGGCATCCACTTCTTCTCGCCAGTCGACAAGATGATGCTGACCGAAATCATCATGGGCAAGAAGACAGGCGACAAGGCGCTGGCCATGGCTGTCGATTATGTGCTGGCGATCAAGAAGACACCGATCGTGGTCAATGACACACGCGGCTTCTTCGTCAATCGCTGCGTACTGCGCTACATGTCGGAAGCCTACAACATGCTGATCGAGGGCGTGCCACCGGCAATGATCGAGAATGTCGCCAAGATGGCGGGCATGCCGGTCGGTCCCCTTGCCCTCAATGACGAAACGGCTATCGACCTGTCGCACAAGATCCTGCACCAGACGATCCGCGACATGGGCGAGAAAGCCGTTGATCCGCGCCATGTGGAACTCGTCAACACGATGGTCGAGAAGCATGGCCGGTTCGGTCGCAAGAACGGCAAGGGCTTCTATGACTATCCGGCGAAACCGGCAAAGAAGCATTTGTGGCCCGATCTCAAGACGCTCTATCCGCAGCAGGACCCTGACGCAATTTCGGTGCAGGAGTTGAAGAACCGCTTCCATGCAACGATTGCCCTCGAGGCGGCACGGTGTGTCGAAGAAGGTGTGGTTACCGATGTGCGCGAAGCCGATGTCGGCTCGATCCTAGGTTTCGGCTTTGCTCCCTTCACCGGCGGAGCCCTCAGCTATATTGACGGAATGGGCGCTGCCGCATTCGTCGACATGGTCAAGAAGCTGCAGAAGAAGTATGGCGCGCAGTTCAAGCCGAACAAATTGCTGATCGACATGGCTGCGAAGGGTGACACCTTCTATGGCCGATTTGACCCTGCAAAGGCGGAAAAGCAGGCTGCCTGAGCCTGAAAACACCGAAAATCAATCCCGGACCCCGGCGGAGCAGTCTGCCGGGGTCTTTTTTGTTCGCTTTTTCGCTTTTTGTTGAGCAACCGCAAAAGGCAAGATCGGCAGGCCGTACTGAGACCAAAGCGCCTGTCACACAAGGTTCGCTTGTATTCCCCGACAGGACTGGCATAAGGAGCATACAGGAACGGGAGGAGATTCTCACGGCGCATTGCTGTGCCGGGCGAAGACCGGTCCGAACAATCCGGATGACGCGAGCTGGACGTGCCAGGAAGCGGGAACATCCCAAGCGGCAGGAACGGTTTCTTGAACGTCATGCAATCAGCGCTCGAGCGCGACTTTACCAACGCAGCGCCATTGCCGGAGAGCCGGACCAACCTTCCCCAAATTACAGCCCGCGACTGGTCGCGGCGGCTGAAACCCTATCGGGTCGCCGATAATGGCAAGGCAATAAGGGAAATTGCCTTCACGCTGATCCCATTGGGCAGTCTCTGGGTTGCGATGTGGTTTGCACTGCAGGTACATGTTGCACTTGCAATGCTGCTGGCCATACCGGCGGGCGCCTTTCTGGTGCGCCTGTTCATGGTTCAACATGATTGCGGCCATGGCTCGTTCTTTTCCAGGCAATGGATGAATGACTGGGCTGGCCGCGCCATTGGCATCCTGACGCTGACGCCTTACGGGCTGTGGCGCCGTACCCATGCGCTGCACCATGCGGGATCGGGCTGTCTCGACCATCGCGGTCATGGCGATGTCGATACATTGACGGTGTCTGAATATTCGGCCCTGTCGAATTGGAAAAAGCGTGGATACCGGCTTTACAGGCACCCGCTGGTCCTGTTCGGCCTGGGACCAGCCTGGTTGTTCCTGATCCAGCACCGGATTCCGTTTGGCATGATGGACAAGGGCTGGCAACCATGGGCCAGTGCGATGGGCACCAATCTGGCGCTGATCGGGATGGGTTCCGTCATGTCATGGCTGCTTGGCCTGGCAACTTTCCTGCTGCTTTTCCTGCCGGTAACGCTGATTGCAGCGTCAATCGGTGTCTGGCTGTTTTTCGTGCAGCACCAGTTCGAGGATACGGTGTGGCAGCCAGTGGATGAATGGGACCGGCATGACGCTGCCCTTCGCGGCTCATCGCATTATGACCTGCCGCCGTTTCTGCGTTGGATGACAGCCAATATCGGCATCCATCACGTCCACCATCTGGCCAGCGGCATTCCCTATTACAATCTTGGAAAAGTGCTGGCGGACCATCCCGAATTGCGTGAAGTCAGCCGCCTGACGTTGGCTGACAGCCTTGGCTGCATCCGTCTCGCCCTGTGGGATGACAAGGCCGGGCGAATGGTCTCGTTCCGCGAAGTAGCGGCGGGCTGAACCAAACTACGGTTATTTGCGGTTGCGCAGGGATGGCAGGCCAATGCCGGTTCCCTCGAACCCGCCATCGACCGACAATTGCTGGCCGGTGATATAGCTTGCCTGCGGAGAAGCAAGGAACCAGATAGCATTGGCCAGTTCTTCTTCGCTGCCATAGCGGTTGAGCGGAATGGCGTCGTGATAGGCGTCGATGATGTCTTGCGTGTGCACTGCCATGGCCAGCTTGGTTCTGACGGGGCCTGGCGCAATGACATTGGCACGAATGCCAAATTCACCAAGCTCTGCAGCCTGTTGCAAGGTTAGCTGGATGACACCCGCCTTGGATGTACCATAAGCGACGCGAAGCGTTGACGCGCGCAGGCCGGAAATCGAGGCAATATTGACAATCGCCGCCCCATCATCGCGGGAATGCCTCTGCATCAGCGGTATTGCTGCCTGCGAGGTGAGAAACACGCCGTCGAGATTGGTTGCCATGACCCGGCGCCAGCGCTCGAACGAGGTTTCCGCAATCGGGCCGAAATCGGCAACACCGGCATTGTTGACCAGCGCATCCAGCCGGCCAAAACCCTCATCCACGCTTGCAATGAACTGTTCAACGGAATGCGGGTCGGATACGTCGCCATGCAGGATCATCGCGCTCGGCAATTGAGCGGCAGCGACCTCGAGTTCGGGGGCATCGACATCGACGATTGCCACACGCCAGCCCTCCGCGAGAAAGCGTTTTGCAGTGGCAAGTCCGATACCGCGCGCGGCACCTGTTACAAGTGCGGTTCTCATGATCGGCTATGCTCCATCACCGTTTGCGCCAGGCCAGATAAAGGCCTTCTGGCTGTTTACTGTCGCGATAATAGGTTCCGGGCTCGCGGTAAAGCATTTCGATGGAATCATTGCCGTTGAGCCAATCGGCAAAGCCGGAAGGCTCCATTACATCGCCGTGAATGGTGCAGGCGAAAATGCCACCGGGAGCAAGGCAGCGCATCAGTTCATCAAGGCATTGCGCGCCGACATGGGCATGGGTGAATGTGCCGGTGCATATCATCGCGCCATAGGTAGCATCCGCAATGGGCAATGAGCGGGTGAGATCGGCCTCGACCAGGTTTCTATAGACCGACCTTGCTGCCGCAACAGCGAGCATTTCGGGTGAAATGTCGACTGCATCGAGCAGGGTATATCCCAGGGATGCAAGTTCGACGCCGGCAAGTCCGGTTCCCGAACCCACATCGAGGATCGGCGTCGCCTTGTCATCGACAAGGCCCGCCAGGAGCTTCGCCGTCCTTGATGGAGTCAGATATCCCAGGCCATCCAGCATGGTCGCATCATAGTCTGCGGCCCAGTCGCGATAAAGCGCAAGCGCCTGGCTCTGGTCCTCCAGGGCATAGGCACGCGCCAGCATTTCCCCGGGCGTTGATCGGTCTTTCATCGTCTTTTACCATCCCAAAAGTTCGAGCGATTGTTGCAGTGTCGCTTCAGCCATGCAACATCACGGCGAACTGAAATTGGAGATCCCCATGGCCGAAACCATCGACTATTTTTTCACCTCCATCTCCCCTTTCGTCTATCTCGGGCATCGCAAGCTGATGGAGATTGCAGCACGGCATGGCGCGCCATTGCGGTTTCGGCCGTTCATCCTTGGCGGGGTCTGGGAAAATTCCGGTTCCGTGCCGCTGCCCCAACGCAGTGCAACACGGCAGCGCTATCGGCTTGTTGAATTGCAACGCATTGCCGAATATCGGGGCGAGACGCTCAACCTTCACCCGGCACATTTCCCGGTCAACCCCGAGCGCGCCGATCTGTGCGTGGCGGCGATCACGCTTGCCGGCGGCAATC
The DNA here is from genome assembly GCA_020441795.1 of Nitratireductor sp. Classification (GTDB taxonomy): domain Bacteria; phylum Pseudomonadota; class Alphaproteobacteria; order Rhizobiales; family Rhizobiaceae; genus BOKV01. The sequence continues at coordinate 4,187 of JAGRLM010000029.1, read as the reverse complement.
CCACCGACTTTGTGTATGAGACCTGCAAGGCCGTTTGGGCTCGCAATCTGAATATCAGCGACGAGGCGGTACTTGCCGAAATCCTCGAGGCGACCGGTCACGATGCGGCCAGGATGCTGGACGCATCGCGCAGCGAGGCAGCAATTGCTGCACGGCAGGAAAATACCAATGCAGCGATTGCCGCCGATGCCATTGGCGCACCTGCCTATGTCTACAAGGGCGAGGTGTTCTGGGGTCAGGACCGGTTGGAAATGCTGGAGGCGATGATTGCCAGCGATCGCCCGGCTTTCAGTCCGTCATGAGCGTGGAAGACGCTCTGGACTCTGTCCGATCTCAAGGCTAAAAAGGAATAATTTCCTTTTTCTGGTTTGGTGCAAACATTACTTCACACCTATACCAGGACGGCATTGCCAAGCACGAAAAGGCTTGATCGGGGCCTGATCATGGTTTGGCCAATGCCGGCAGATTTCAGGGTGGGAGTTCCGCGATGCTGTCCCATGAAGGGGTATGGGCCGCCATAGATGCGCTGGCAGAGCGCAATGGATTGACTGCGTCAGCGCTTGCCAGGGCAGCAGGGCTTGATCCGACCAGTTTCAACAAGTCCAAGCGAATTGCCGGTGCCGGAAGGCTGCGCTGGCCGTCAACGGAATCGATTGCCAAGGCATTGAAGGCAACCGGCACCTCGATCGACGAATTCCTGGAAATGATCCCGGGAAATGACGAGGATCGGCCGAATCCGCCATCTTCGCGGGCGCTGTCACCAATGCCGGGCGCATATCGTGCCAGTCAGGCATGGCAGGTTCCGCTTCTGGGCATGGCGCAAGCAGGTGTTGGCGGCTTCTTCGACGATGGCGGCTTTCCCGCAGGCCAGGGATGGGACGAGGTGCGGTTCCCAACAGCCGAGCATGACAGTGTCTATGCCTTGCAGGTCACTGGCGATTCGATGCTTCCGCTCTACCGGCATGGCGATGTTGTCATTGTTGCGCCAGGTGCCAATGTCCGCAAAGGCGACCGGGTGGTCGTTCGTACAAGGTCAGGCGAGGTGATGGCGAAGATTTTGCAGCGAAAATCAACAAAAGGCCTGGAATTGAAATCGCTCAATCCGGATCACGAAGATCGCCATATCGCCAATGACGAGGTCGAATGGATTGCGCGGATCATCTGGGCGAGCCAGTAAATTTGGTGTTGTAGCACTTCAGCGGGGAAAGCATGCGGGGTTTCATCAGTGCATTCCTTGTTCTGGCCATTGCGGCAGCGGGTCTGTACTGGTTGGCGGGTTTGGATGGCTCACGCCTTCCGCCTTCGCCGCTCGATCAAGGCAAGGAGCAGAATTTCGAAGCCGCCGTTCTGCCCGCCAGCCCTGTTCAGCCGATGGAACTTCCATCCGAGCCGGTCCGACCAAATATTCGTGATGTTACCGGCGAGGGCATGATTCCTGCTCCAAAGGTGGAGGGCGAAACCATTGCCCGTCTACCTGCCGCCGAACCCCCGCCTCAACCACCAAAGCCTGAAAAGCCCGATATCTGGCCACGGGCCGAGGTAATTTCCGCAGGTATCCTGAAATCGGGTGACCAGCAGATTGCCATTGCCGAGATCAAGGCTCTGGACACCGGCACCATTTGCAAGGGCAAGGACGGAAAGGAATGGCCTTGCGGAAATTTCGCCCGGGCAGCCCTGCAGCGGCTTGTTCGGCTTCGTTCGGTGGAATGTGATCCTGCAGGCGAGGCAACACAGTCGATTACCACGCGATGCCGCATTTCCGGACATGACATCGGCGAATGGCTGGTAGAGCGCGGATGGGCCGTTCCGGGTCCCGGCGCGACAGCAGACGACGGACTTGCCAAGGCGCTCGAAAAGGCAAAGTCCGGTAAAATGGGCCAATGGCGCGAGACGGCACCCGGAGAGGGTTGACCCTGCTCAGGTCAGTTTGCCAGCCAGTGCATTGGCGATCAGTTCGCGGGTTTCCCGTATCCCGTACAGGGCCACGAAAGATCCGAAGCGCGGCCCTTTTTCCTGTCCGAGCAGCACTTCATAGATCATCTGAAAGAAGCTGACCGATACGCCCGGTCCACCATCGGGACCCTTCTTCTTTTCGTCCTGGAAACGCGGTATCTGGCGCGCAATATCCAGCATCGCATCCTGAATGACATTGCCATCTGCATCTGCCGGCAAGGCTGCGAGCGCTGCCGAGAGTTTTTCAAGCGCCATCCGCTCGTCGTCATCAGCCTGGCGGAATATCTTGGTCGGCTTGACGAAATCCTCGTAATAGCGGATCGCATATCCAGCGAGTTCATCGAGTTTCGGATTGGTCTCAGCCGTGGCACCTGGCGCATAGCGGGAAATGAACCCCCACAGCACGCTCTTGTCGCTGGCATGCGATGCACTGACAAGGTTGAGCAACATGGAGAAGGAGACCGGGACCGTTTCGGATGGCGGATTTCCCGAATGAATGTGCCAGACGGGATTGGTCAGGCGCTGATCCATGTCCTGACGCTGCCAGGCATCGAGGAATGAGAAATATTCATCAACTGCGCGCGGAATGACGTCAAAAAACAGCTTCTTGGCGGTGCGTGGTTTCTGGAACATGTAGAGCGCAAGGCTTTCGGTTGGCGCATAAGCCAGCCATTCGTCAATGGTCAGGCCATTGCCCTTCGACTTGGATATCTTCTCGCCCTTGTCATCCAGAAACAGCTCGTAGACGAAATGCTCAGGCGCCCTTCCCCCGAGCGCAACACAGATGCGGTCATAGACGCCCATATTCGGCCCGTGGTCCTTGCCGAACATTTCGAAGTCGACATTGAGTGCTGCCCAGCGAGCGCCGAAATCGGGCTTCCATTGCAGTTTGACCTTGCCGCCGGTAACCGGAAGCACGGTTTCCTCGCCGTCCTCATCGTCAAAGGTAATCGTCCCGTTCGCCGCATCAACCTTTTTCACCGGAACATACAAGACCCTTCCGGTCTTTGGCGAAATGGGCAGAAACGGGGAATAGGTGGCGCGCCGCTCCTCGCCCAGCGTTGGCAGCATGATGTCCATGATTGCCTGATAGCGTTCGGCTACGCGCTGCAGGATCGCATCAAAGCGGCCGGAACGGTAATATTCGGTTGCACTGGCAAATTCATAGTCAAAGCCGAATGTGTCGAGGAAGCGCCGCAACATTGCATTGTTGTGGTGGCCGAAACTTTGGAAGTCGCCGCCAAACGGGTTTGGTACCGATGTCAGCGGCTTGTGCAGATGCGGCTCGAGAAAGGATCGGTCGGGCACATTGTCCGGGATCTTGCGCATCCCGTCCATGTCATCGGAAAAGCAGAGCAGCCTGGTCGCGACCTTGTCCCCGGTCAGAACCCGAAATGCGTGGCGTACCATGGTCGAACGGGCAACCTCGCCGAAGGTGCCGATATGGGGAAGCCCGGAAGGCCCGTAGCCGGTTTCGAACAGGACCGACTGGGGAAAGCCGGTCTTTTCGTAGCGCTTGACGATCTTGCGCGCTTCCTCGAACGGCCAGGCATTGCATTTTTCCGCAGCAGCCATCAGTTCGCCGGTAATTTCGAGCGATTTTGCTGCGGCGCCCTGGGTTTCGCCGCCTGTGGTGGTGACTGTCATGATCAATGTCCGGATGCTATTGCTGTTTGTTTGCCGTCAACGTTCACCGCAGAACCGGCTGCGGGGTAATAGAACATAGTGATCACCATTCCAAGCGGCTTGCAACCCATTGGTCAAATGCATAGGTTATGGCAGACGATTCACGACAGGTTCTCATGCTATAATCCCGAGAGAAAAGCCCGAGAAAATACCCCGGACAAACGCCCAAGGAAAAATGATCAGATGGCAAAGCCCTCCCCGCATGACGCGCTAATTCATATCATGGTCACAATGTCGGCCGCCGACCGCTCGATGACAGACAGTGAACTGGCCAAGATGGGCAATATCATCAAGACTTTGCCAGTTTTCGAGGGCTATGCCACCGATAATCTCGTTGCTGCTGCCTCGCATTGCTCCGAGATATTGCAGGATGATGACGGGCTGGACCAGATCATCGAAAACGCCCTCGAAGTGCTGCCCAAGAAGCTGCATGAAACCGCCTATGCGCTTGCCGTTGAAGTGGCAGCTGCGGATCTGCATATCGAGCAGGAGGAATTGCGGTTGCTGCAACTGCTTCGGGACCGGTTCAACCTCGACCGTCTGGCATG
>JAGRLM010000364.1 GCA_020441795.1 Nitratireductor sp. | reverse complement strand
CGATGCTCGCCGAGGCCCGCGAGTTTATCCTGCGCGCCTGGTGGGTGGTTACGTTGCCCGGCCTCGCCATTCTTGTCACCGTTCTGGCGATCAACCTGATGGGTGACGGTTTGCGCGATGCACTTGATCCCAAGCTCAAGAGGTCGTGATGGCACTTCTCGAAATCGAAGACCTGACTGTCGAATTTCACACCGCTGGCGGCTTGTTCAAGGCGGTTGATGGTGTTTCGCTGTCTTGCGAGAAGCGCGAAATATTATCCATTGTCGGTGAATCGGGATCGGGCAAATCCGTATCCATGCTGGCGCTGATGGGCTTGCTGCCATGGACTGCAAAGGTCAGCGCCAAACGCATGGAATTCGATGGCAAGAACATGCTGTCGATGGATGCTCGCGCCAGGCGCTCAATCATCGGACGCGACATGGCAATGATTTTCCAGGAACCCATGTCGAGCCTCAATCCCTGCTTTACGGTCGGCTTCCAGATCAAGGAGATGCTGCGACGTCACACCAATCTTGATCGAAAGGCGCGGCAGAAGCGGGCCATCGAATTGATGGAAAGCGTTGGAATCCCCTCGCCCGAGGAACGATTGTCGGTGTTTCCGCACCAGCTTTCGGGCGGCATGAGCCAGCGCGTAATGATCGCGATGGCAACCGCATGCCGGCCGAAACTGCTGATTGCCGATGAACCAAGCACTGCGCTCGATGTGACAATTCAGGCGCAAATACTCGATCTGTTGCGATCCTTGCGCGACGAGAACGACATGGGGCTGATCCTGATCACCCATGACATGGGCGTGGTCGCCGAAATGGCCGAGCGCGTGCAGGTGCAATATGCCGGACAGAAAGTCGAGGAGCAAAACGTCAGCGAACTGTTTGCCAATCCGCACCATCCCTATACGTCTGCGCTGCTGTCGGCCTTGCCGGAGCGTGCCGTCTCGAAGAAGCTGCCGTCAATTCCAGGTGTCGTTCCAGGCCAGTATGACAGGCCACCGGGATGTCTGTTCGAGCCACGCTGTTCATATGCAAGCGATGTTTGCAGGAAGGGTGCCAAGCGCCAGAATGCCAGCATGGGATATGCGCTGTGCAACCATCCGCTTGGCATGCCGGCAGGAACCAATCCGGACAGGAAGATGAAGGCATGACGACAGTTCTCGAAGGTCGCAACCTTTCCAAGTTCTATCCCGTTTCGCGCGGCATCTTCAGGGAGCCAGCCAGTGTCAAGGCGCTGATCGGTGCCGACTTCCGCCTTGAAGCGGGCAAGACGCTGGCCGTTGTCGGCGAATCTGGCTGCGGGAAATCCACGCTGGCGCGCCTCGTCACCATGATCGAGGAACCCACGGCTGGGGACCTGTTCATTGACGGCAAGCAGGCGGAACCAGGCGCAGAAAGTCGAAAGGCCGTCCAGATCGTTTTCCAGAACCCCTATGGCTCGCTCAATCCGCGGCAGAAGGTCGGCTATATTCTCGAAGAGCCGCTCCTGCTCAACACCAATGACAGCGCCAGTGAAAGGCGGGCGAAAGCGGAGGAGATGATGGTCAGGGTGGGGCTTCGCCCGGAGCATTACGACCGCTACCCGCACATGTTTTCAGGCGGGCAACGCCAGCGCATAGCCATTGCGCGTGCTCTGATGCTGCGGCCTCGAATCCTCGTGCTTGATGAACCGGTTTCGGCGCTTGATTTGTCGATCCAGGCGCAGGTCCTCAATATCCTGATGGATTTGCAGAGCGAATTCGGCCTTGCCTATCTCTTCATCAGCCACGATTTGTCAGTGGTGAAACACATCGCCGACGATGTGATGGTGATGTATCTGGGCAAGGTTGTCGAGCAGGGCTCAGCCAAACAGGTATTCGCCAATCCGCGTCATCCCTATACGCAGGCCCTGCTGTCAGCGACCCCGGTCGCTGATCCAGGGCACATCAAGAAACGGATTCCGCTGAGTGGCGAACTGCCCTCCCCGCTCAAACCTCCATCAGGCTGTGCGTTTCACCCCAGGTGCTGGCTGGCGGACAGCAAATGCAAGAGCGAGACCCCGGTGCTGGATAGCGGCGCACACAAGACCGCCTGCTTCCATCCATTGGATGGCAATCCGGAAACTGGAGCAGAAGTCGGAAAGGGCCACTGAGCCGGGTCCTGCTCAGCCACGTCCAAATTTCTGGGCAAGGGCATCAGCTCCACGTACGAGCAAGGCTCCGTCAATGCCGACTGCCACAAAGGTGTAACCCCATTCGATATAGC
>JAGRLM010000363.1 GCA_020441795.1 Nitratireductor sp. | reverse complement strand
TTTGGTGACTTTCTTTCGGCGAGAGCTGGCCCTTTTGTCACCCGGATGCTGGACGGCTTCAACAAGGATGCCTTCAACTACCTGCTTTCACTGCGCCTGACCCCGGTTTTCCCCTTCTGGGTGGTCAATATTGTTCCGGCATTGCTCAACATGCGGTTCGGACCCTATCTCGCAGCAACCTTTCTTGGCATCATTCCCGGCACGCTTGCCTATTCCTATATCGGATCGGGCCTCGACAGCATCATTGTGGCGCAGGAACTGGCCAATCCCGGCTGTGCGGCTGCCGGCACCTGCAGCATTGACCCGTCTTCGCTCGTGACGCGGCAGATCATTCTGGCAATGGTCGGATTGGCAGTCATTTCGATATTGCCGGTCCTGTACAAGAAGTTCCGCGCGAAGGCTGCCAATACATGATCACTTGCGGCTGTCGGGCTTGCGCCTGATGGCCGATACCCGCCTTGACCTCCAGCTTTGTCTCTGTGCATTTTTCCGCAAGGCAAGAAACCGGTATTTCAATGACAACTGTACTTACTCCAGATATTTGCGTTATCGGCGCAGGCTCCGGCGGACTTACCGTGGCAGCTGCTGCCGCCGCCTTTGGCGTCTCCGTGGTTCTGATCGAAAAGGGCCGTATGGGTGGTGATTGCCTCAACTATGGCTGCGTTCCGTCCAAGGCGCTGATTGCCGCTGCCAAGCATGCAAAGGCCATAAGGGAGGCGCCTGATTTTGGCGTCATGGCCGATCCCGACTTCCAGATTGATGCCCGCAAGGTCAACGACCATGTTCGGGCGGTCATCGCGGCAATCGAACCCAATGATTCGCAGGAACGCTTCACCGCGCTTGGCGTAACGGTGATCCGCACCGCAGCGAAATTCACCGATGCCCGGACTGTGACGGCAGGCGAATACGAGATCCGCGCACGGCGCTTTGTCGTGGCAACAGGCTCCTCTGCCTTTGTTCCACCCATTCCCGGCCTGGAGGAGACAGGCTATTTCACCAATGAGACCCTGTTCGAGAACCGCAACAAGATCAGGCATCTCGTCGTGATTGGCGGAGGCCCCATCGGCATGGAGATGGCGCAGGCCCATTTGCGGCTGGGTTCGCAGGTTACCGTGATCGAGGGCGCGAAGGCACTGGGCAAGGATGACCCCGAACTGACGGCTATTGTGCTGGACCGCCTGCGCAGCGAGGGGCTTGCCATTCTGGAGCAAACCTCTGTCAGCGCTGTCGAGAAGCGTGGCAAGACCGGAATTCGCGTCATTGCCAAGGGGCCCGATGGTGAAGTCACGATTGACGGCACGCATATCCTGGTGGCAACGGGACGTGCGCCCAATGTGAGCGATCTGGGTCTTGAAGCTGCCAACATCAAGTTCTCGCGCAAGGGCATCGAGGTCGACAGGGGCCTTCGCACGTCAAACCGCAGGGTTTATGCCATTGGTGACGTGGCGGGATCTTTGCAGTTTACCCATGTTGCCGGCTATCATGCCGGGCTGGTGATCCGCTCCATCCTGTTCAGGCAGCGCATCAGGCCCGACACTTCCATAATTCCCTGGGTGACATTCGTTGATCCTGAAATTGCGCATGTCGGCTTGAACGAGGCCGAGGCAGCAGGAAAACATCGCGGATTGCGCGTGCTGCGCTGGCCCTATGCCGAAAACGACCGCGCCCAGGCCGAGCGAAAGACAGCCGGGCTGATCAAGGTCGTGGCAGATCGCAAGGGTCGCATTCTGGGGGCGACGATCGCTGGTGCCAATGCCGGCGAAATGATCCATCTGTGGGCACTTGCCCTGTCGAAGAAAATGAAGCTGTCGGACATGACAGCCTATGTTGCGCCCTATCCGACCATGAGCGAGATCGGCAAACGTGCCGCGGTAACCTTTTACGCACCGCTGGCGCGCAAGCCGCTCATCCGCTGGGTCATCAATTTCTTGAGGAAATTTGGCTGACAAGGCATTGCTGGTATTGGCTGAGCAGGCTCCAGTGTGCCTGAAACCATGAAATGGTCTGGATTCCAATCAAAGCATTGTCATATTGTATTTTGTAAATTTGTACCGGGAACAAGACTTGAATATCGCGCAAAATGCCAAGAGCCAGCCTGTTTCGGGGCCTGATCGCGAGACGCCGCCCGGTCTGGGGCGCGGCCTGTCCGGCAAGCTCCTTTTGTTGACGATCATTTTCGTCATGATTGCTGAAATCCTGATATTTGTGCCCTCGGTCGCCAATTTTCGAAATATGTGGCTGAAGAGCAATCTGGACACGGCAGAAGCAGCCAGCATTGTTTATCTCGACAATGCCGATCCGATGCTGTCGCAGCGCGCGCAACGCGAATTGCTGAAGGCCACCGGCGCGCTGTCGGTAGTAATCCAGGAAGGCACGACCCGACGGATGATGGCATCCGATGGCATGCCTGCAAGCGTTGACGAACATATCGACCTGACAGCGGTACATCCCGTTGAAGCCGTTTTCAGTTCGCTTTCCATGCTCGTCTCGTCAACACCGGGCACCTATCGCGTCTTCTCCACCATGAAGTCGCGCCCGGCCATGATCGAACTGGTGCAGAAGGATGCGCTGATCAAGGAGGCCCTTCGCCGCTATTCCCGCAATGTGCTGTTGTTGTCACTGGCAATTTCACTCATCACCGCCGGGCTGGTTTTCCTCGCCCTCAACTGGATGATCGTGCGTCCTGTCAGGCGTATCTCCAGTAACATGGTGGCGTTTTCGCGCGAGCCGGACAATGCCGCGCTGATTTACCAGCCTACCGGCCGGTCTGACGAGATCGGCATCGCCGAACATCGCCTTGCAGCGTTCGAACAGGATTTGCATGCCACGCTGCGCCAGCGCCAGCATCTTGCCGATCTCGGGCTTGCCGTTTCCAAGATCAACCATGACCTGCGCAACATCCTGGCATCGGCACAGTTGTTTTCCGATCGCCTGTCCGGCTCACCTGATCCCGCGGTACAAAGGCTGGCACCCAAATTGCTGCGCACCATAGACCGGGCAGCCAATTATACCCAGTCGGTGCTTGCCTATGGCAAAGCGGCCGAACAGCCGCCCAACCGCCGCCGCCATCGTCTGCGCCAGATTGCCGAGGATGTGGCCGAATTGCTGATGCTGGGGCCGGAAAGATTGGTTGAATGGCAAAACACCATTGATCCCGCGCTTGAAGCCATGGTCGATGCCGAGCAAATTTTCCGCGTTGTCATGAACCTCACCCGCAATGCGATGCAGGCCATGGAGGCTGTTTCCGACGAAAGTGC
>JAGRLM010000362.1 GCA_020441795.1 Nitratireductor sp. | reverse complement strand
GCGGGTTCAACCCGATCAAGGACCTTTACAAGATGCAGGTCTATCGGCTCTCGGCATGGCGCAATTCGCATCTGCCACCCGATTGCCTTGGACCTTCGGGCGAGGTGATCCCGCAAAACATCATCGACAAGGCGCCGTCGGCGGAGTTGCGCGAGAACCAGACCGACCAGGATTCGCTTCCGCCATATCCGATCCTGGACGGTATCCTGGAATGCCTCGTCGAAAACGAGATGTCGGTGGATTCGATTGTCGAGCAGGGTTTTGAGCGCGGCACTGTCGAGCGCATCGAGCACTTGCTTTACATCGCAGAATACAAGCGTCGCCAATCAGCCCCCGGCGTCAAGATTACCCGCAAGAATTTTGGCCGCGACAGAAGATATCCGATCACCAACAGGTTCCGCGATCGTTGATTTAATGGCTGTTTGCTTACAGGATGGTTTTTCGATTCATGGAAAATCATTCTGGAGGCATATATCATGAAACAAGTTCTGGCGGCGCTGGCGATTTCTGCTCTTGCACTGGGTTCGGCAGCAGCGGGAGAAACGCCCTCAAAGCCTGGAACCAAGGTCTATTTCATCAATCTCAAGGATGGTGATTTCATAAAGGGACCGGTCAAGGTGTTGTTCGGTCTTTCCGGCATGGGCGTTGCACCCGCAGGCATCGCAAAAGAGGGAACCGGCCATCACCACCTGTTCATTGACCGGCCGCCATTCCTTGAGGGAGCTGGTGGCGCAGATGAAGCAAACATGAATATTCCTGCTGACGATCAACACAAGCATTTTGGTGGTGGCCAGACGGAAACGACGCTGGAACTGGCACCCGGCACGCACACGCTGCAAATGGTGCTCGGCGACAAGGACCACATTCCGCACAACCCGCCTGTTGCCTCCGAGGTGATCACGATTACGGTCGAGTAAAAGCAGCAGGAATTTCGGGCGTTACCGGCGCTTTCCTATAACCAGGCGTTTTCGTGATCGGCAATATTTTACCGGTTTTGGTCAGCGGTTCCTAACCTTGTGAAAGAACCGTGATTTCACCTTTTCCCGCTATGTCTGTTCAAGGCAGGGGGAAAAGTCATGACGTCCAATAGCAATTCCATGGCAGCAATGTCGACCCGCATCAGCTATGTCTATGTTGCTGCGGCGCTTACCGTGATCGCATTTCTGGCGACTGTGGTTCTCGTTGTTGATCGTGCAGGCCGTGTTGCTGACAGGTTTGCCGTGGTCACGGAAGCGAACATGGTACGTCTTGCGGCTGACCACGAACTGGATCTGGTCAACAATCTTGTCGCTGACCTCTCTTATTGGGATGACACGGTCAGAAAGATGGTGAAATCCGGGTCACCGGACACTGAATTCGTCGAAGACGAATTGGTGGTTTCGATGATCGAAGATCACGGATTTTCGACCGTTGCAGTGATAAAGCCGGACAATCTTGCCTCCGTTGTCACTACCCGGTCAGACACGATCTATGGCGTCAGTGACCTGGCGCTCGTCCGCGACAATGAAGATTTGCTGGATGTGGTTCGGGCAAAATACCTGGAGAATCGCGTCAAGACACGGCGCGGATTCATGGTGCCGGTTCGTTCGGGCGAGCGGAACCCGCCGGTATCGGTTGCTGTTTATCGCATGGTTGGCAGTGTGCCATCGATCATCACTGCGCAGATGATTGTTCCAGATTCACAGGCTTACGCTCTCAAGGAAAATGAACAGGCCATCATGCTCGCTGTGAAGCCCTTGAGCGCTCCGATGATGGCAGGTCTGGGCCAAAGACTTGGTTTGGAGAAACTGGATATCCGGCCAGCCGGTATGGACGGCAACGCAGAATTGCCGGTTTCCACCATGAAGCTCCCCGATATTGGGGATCATGCCGCGCTGGCGTTTGAATGGCATTCTCGACCACCATGGCCGGTCGTCATTGCAGAAACTGCTCCATTCGCCGCATTCCTGTGCCTGATGTTCTGCCTTTCTCTTGCCTTCATTGTTTTCCGGCACGGTTCTGCCGTCAAATCGCTGAGCAAGAGCGAGGCTGAAAACCGGTTCCTGGCAAATCATGACGCTCTTACCCGTCTGGCCAATCGCGGTTTTTTCGACCGCTCGCTGGAGACTGCGATTGCCAATTCGAAACCGCGGGAATTTGCGGTGATGTGTATTGACCTCGACAAGTTCAAGGCAGTCAACGACACCCATGGTCACCATGCAGGCGATGCGGTTCTGGTCGAAGTTGCCAGAAAATTCTCGGAGCGCGTTGGGGATACAGGCGTGGTTGCGCGTGTGGGCGGCGACGAGTTCATCGCTCTCATCCACGATGCCAATGATCGCGATGCAATCCACTGGATGGCCGAAAAGTTGATCGAGGATGCTTCCACACCGATTCCGTATAACGGGGTATTCCTGAAAATCGGAGCAAGCGTCGGTGTCTCGTTCTACCCGCATGATGGCGAGTCGGCCAAGGAGATCGTCAATGCTGCCGATGAAGCGCTCTACGCTTCAAAGCGCGGAGGCCGGGGCAGGGCGACTATCCGCAATATGGATGTCCAGCAGACAGAAGAACAGGGCGAAAGACGCGTGAAGAAAGGTGGTCTGGCCAGGGCCAGCTAAACGCTATTTCTTGACAGGCTTTTGCGCCGAACTTGCCGCCGGGTCGGTCATCAGGGCGATCTTTTCATAGATCAGTCGATGCAATTGCTTGTTCTTGTCGATGTTGAGATGGGTAAAGCCACCATATTGCGTCATGTTTACATTTTCCAGAATCCCGTCAAAGGTCTGGCCGGGGTAAAGCTTGTTGTCCTTGCGCTTGGGCAGGTAGTAATTGATGATTTCCAGCACATTTGCTCCCACCACCGTCGGCTCGACCGGGTCGAACATCACCACATAAGTGACAGGAATGCCCTGCTTGCCAAGCCGCGTTGCCAGGCGAGGGGCAGCGCCAGCGCCAAGAGAATGGCCGATGATGATAACCGGATAGGATACCTCGCCCTTGTAGCTGCGCTCTTTGATGTCATCGGCAAGTGATTCCCAAACACTGTGGTTGAAAACGCAGTTCTCGATACCTGCCTTGGCAAGGTCCTTGCCCATTTCATCGAGACCAAGCGAGAAGATGTTGGCGAGCCCTCGCAACAGATAGACTTCACCGGGCCTGGTCGGCTTGATGCGTGCACAATCAGCCTGTGCGGGGCCGGACAAGGCCGACAGCAAGATCGCCATGAAAACAAGGGTTCCGGCTCTGGCCGATCTGATCATGTCGGTCTCCCGTTGAGATGCCTCACTGTCACCACGCTTCATTGTAACCCAATTATTGCTTTTTCCAATGCCCGGATTTTGGTGTTCCATCATGCAGCGCAGGCTGGAAATCCCATTCACAGCTTGACCGGATCGCGTAACCGTCTATAGCGGCGCGATGTCCTTCTTCTCCTTCCTTCGCGAGAATCTTCGCTGGCTTGGCGGCGGCTTTCTGCTGACCTTTTT
>JAGRLM010000361.1:883-3794 GCA_020441795.1 Nitratireductor sp. | reverse complement strand
TTCTTTTTCATTTTTTCGGCATGGCGGGCGTTGAGTTCCTCCTCGCTCATGTTTTTCAGTGCTTCGGATTTCTCACCCATGGTTTTCCCTCAATAATTTCCCTTTTGCGCCAGATCACCACCGCGCCATGCCCAAAGCGCCAGCATGGGTGTTTCGCCGCAGCGTATCGCATGCGGCATGTTGGTGGTGTGAAAAATGAATTCGCCTGCTGCCCGGTTCTGATGAGGCTGGTTGTCGCTGCTCCATTCCCCGTTGCCGGTCATGGGAATGTAGATTTCCTCTGCCACATGCCAGTGATTGGGGTAATCGATATGCGGCCCATACAGAACAAGTCCTGCCGCAATCTTCTCACTGGCGAAATGCCCCTTGGTGCCGATCAGTTCGACATGGGCGTAATTGTCGAAGAAATACTGGCCGAAATCCTCGGGTGTATAGGAGCGCCGCCAGTTCAAGTCCGGCCCGGCTTCGACAAATGCCATCGTCAATGCCTGCTCATTGCTGCCGGCATGGGAAATCACTCCTGGCAAGTGCCGAATGGGATCCAGTGGCAAGGCTGGAAGCTTGCGCTCCTCCAGGTTCCAGTCAAATCCGTCGAACCATTTTGCGACAACCGGTTCCGGCCGCGCCATCACATAGTTGCGGAAGATTTCCAGCAGGGGTCGCATGGTCATTTGGCGTCACCACTTGTCAGTCGCTCGAGATCGAACATCGCCGAATTGCTTCGCGGTGTCCACAAGCCGCGCTGCTCGGCCTCCACAAACCGCTCCGCCATTTCCTTCAAGGCTGCCGGGTTGTTCTCCCGGATGAATTCGAGCACGGCCTCATCGCCAAGCCAGGCATCATGCACAAGGTCAAAATGATGGCTGCGCACCGCCCCGGTGGTTGCTGCAAAGGCAAACATGTAATCAAGCGTTGCCGCCATCTCGAAGGCACCCTTGTAGCCATGGCGCATGACGCCCGCGATCCATTTCGGATTGGCGGCGCGCCCCCGCACAATGCGGGCAATTTCTTCGTCCAGGGCGCGTATCACCGGCTTTTCCGGGCGCGAATGGTCGTTGTGATAGACGGATGGAATGGCCCCCGAAACATGTTCGACCGCAGCCGTCATCCCGCCCTCGAACTGGTAATAGTCATCGCTGTCTAGCAGATCATGCTCGCGATTGTCCTGATTGTGGATGACAGCCTCGAGGGTTGAGAGCCTTCCCCTGAAGCTATCGCGATCTTCCACTCCTTCTTCAACCGCGCCATAGGCATAGCTGCCCCAGCTGAGATAGGCTTCGGCAAGGTCCCCTTTGCGCTCCCAGCCCTTTTCGTCGATCAGTGCCTGCAGGCCTGCGCCATAGGCTCCGGGCTTTGAGCCAAAAATCCGATAGCCCGCCCGCCTCGTTGCCTCCTCCAGGTCAAGACCATCGGCGGCAAGTCTGGATGTTTCCTCTCGCATTCGCTTGCCAACGGGATTGTCGGTCGCGTCTTCATCCAATGCACCCACTGCGCGGATTGCCTTGTCGAACAATTCGATCTGCGCAGGGAACGCATCGCGGAAAAAGCCGGAAATGCGCAAGGTCACATCCACCCTTGGACGGCCGAGCTCGGCAAGTGTCGCGACCTCATAACCGGTGACCCGTCGAGACCCATGCTCCCAAACAGGTTTCACTCCTATCAGGGCCATGGCCTGGGCAATGTCATCGCCACCGGTGCGCATGTTGGAAGTACCCCATACCGACAGGCCAAAACTTGTCGGCCATTCGCCATGGTCCTGCCGGTAGCGCGTGATCAGCAATTCGGCTGACTTCTTACCCAGTTCCCAAGCTGTCGGAGTGGGCACCGCGCGGCAGTCGACGGAGTAGAAATTGCGCCCGGTCGGCAGGACATCGGGCCGTCCCCTTGTCGGCGCGCCTGATGGACCGGGAGCGACGAACCGCCCGGACATGCCGCGCATCAATCCGTCAAGTTCATCCGGGCCGCAGGCCATGAGGCATGGAAGGACTACATCACGGACCTGCTGGAGAACCGCGCCAACTTCAGCCCAGTCATCCGGGCACGTGACATCACCCGCCACCAGGCTGGCCGCCAGCAATTCGATGCGCTCCACAGTATCACCGCTGGTCCGCCACGGATCCGTGGATACCGCCTCCAGGATTTCCGGCCGCGCGCCCGCCCACGGCTCTGCCATGTTGCAGTCAAGCGGATCGAGTTCAAACCAGCATGCTCCGGCAATTGCGCGTTGCAGGCTGGCATTGCCGCTTTCGCCATCGCCACGCGGCAGGCGCACGAGTGCTACTGCCAGATCATGCAGCAGCCTGCCTTCCGGCGCCTTGCCGAAGACATGCAAACCGTCGCGGATCTGCAACTCCTTCAACTCGCAAAGCCAGGAGTCAAGCTTGGTGAGCTTTTCGCCTTCGCCATCCGATGCGGTAATCCCGACATCCTTGTCGAGGCCGCTATCTTCGACAAGTTCGACAATCTGGCGCCCAATGAGCTTGACGCGGCGCGGGTCGCTGCCCGATGCGTCATAATATTCATCGACCAGCGCTTCGAGATCGCGCAACGGCCCATAGCTTTCAGCCCGCGTCAGCGGTGGCGTCAAATGGTCGATGATGACGGCAGCGCTGCGCCGCTTCGCCTGGCTGCCTTCGCCGGGATCATTGACGATGAATGGGTAGAGATGCGGCATCGCCGCGAAAACCGCTTCGGGGTAACAATCCTGCGACAGGGCGAGCGCCTTGCCGGGCAGCCATTCCATATTGCCATGCTTGCCCATATGGACGACCGCATGTGCACCGAAGACCTTCCGCAGATAGGCATAGAACGCGAAATAGCCGTGCGGCGGCACAAGGTCAGGTGAGTGATAGCTCTCGGATGGATCGATATTGTAGCCACGGGCTGGCTGGATCCCGATTGCAATGTTTCC
>JAGRLM010000361.1:0-821 GCA_020441795.1 Nitratireductor sp. | reverse complement strand
CGGTTCGCCCCAGCGTTCGCTCACCCCGGCTCGCACAGTTTCCGGCAGAGCATTGAAAAACCGCTGATAATCATCAAGTGACAGCACTGACCGGATTTCACGTCCGTCATTGCCGCTATTGGTGGGCCCTGCCATCAGGTGTTCGATGAGCGCCTGGCCGTCCAACGGCAAGGAACCAACCGAATATCCATCCGCCTGCATCCGCTTCAATGTTTCGGCTGTGCCGGCAGGCGTATCCAGCCCCACACCATTGCCAAGCCTGCCATCACGATTTGGGTAATTGGCAAGCACGATGGCGATCTTGCGCTCATGTGCTGCTGTTTCGCGCAGCCTTGCCCAATTTGCTGCAAGCTCTGCGACAAAACCAACCCTGTCCGCCACACTTTGATGGGCAACAATATTCGTTTCGCACACTGCATCGAAAGTGCCTGCATGCTTGAAGGCAATGGCGCGGGTCAGCACCTTTCCGTCAATTTCCGGTAGAGCGACATTCATCGCAAGGTCGCGCGCCAGCAACCCTTGCGAGGAGGCTTGCCAGGCTTCGAGGCCGTTGCCTGCCAGCACCGCCTGCAAGACTACTGCGCCATTTTCATCAAGCACGCCGGAAGCATAGGGTTCGCCAGGAGCAGACACGGCAAACCCCGTGAGGTTGATTACAATCAGTGGCCGGGTTTCGCCAAACAGTCCTCGCACGGTTTCAACGCTGACCGCATCCTTGAAACTGGAAACAAAAACCGGAAGGGCGTTCATCCCCTCATTGCCAAGCGCATCGACGAGAGCGGCAATTGGCTCAAGCCCACCAGACTGAACCAACGCCCGGT
>JAGRLM010000028.1 GCA_020441795.1 Nitratireductor sp. | reverse complement strand
GTCATCTTCCTGCCCGGCGGCATTGTCGAGGGATTGCAGCGGATTGCTTCAAAGTTCGGCTTTGGCAAGTTCGGTCCCGACAAGGCATCGGGCAACAAAACCCAGGCAGCGGAGTGACCCCATGGAGACGATAGCAAACACGGTTCTTCATGTCGCAGATGTCTCGAAGAGCTTTGGCGGCCTCAAGGCATTGACGGATGTCGACCTCAAGGTTGCCGAAGGTACGGTTCATGCGATCATCGGGCCAAACGGTGCGGGCAAGTCGACCCTGCTCAATGTGTGCATCGGTCGCATCCCGCCCGACACGGGGCATGTGATCTTTAATGGCGAAGTGCTGGACCAGCACAGCCCGCATGAAATCAACCAGCTTGGCGTCAGCCGCGTATTCCAGACGCCGGAGATCTTTGCCGACCTGACATTGCTCGACAATGTGATGATCCCGGCTTTTGCAAAGCGCGACGGGTCGTTCAAGTTCAATGCGTTGAGCTCGGTATTTCGGCAGACCGACATTCGCGATGAAGCAGAGCACATTCTTCAGGACCTTGGCCTTTATGAAAAGGCAGGCGACATCGCAGGTAGCCTCTCACGCGGTGACAAGCGGCGGCTTGAAATGGGCATGTGCCTCATTCAGAAGCCGAAGCTGCTGTTGCTCGACGAGCCGACGGCCGGCATGGCACGCCACGACACCAATACGACGATCGAGCTTCTCAAGCGGCTCAAGGAGCGCGGCATGACCAAGGTCATCATCGAGCATGACATGCATGTCGTGTTTTCCCTGGCCGACCGTATCAGCGTGCTGGCACAGGGCAAGATCATTGCGGAAGGAACACCCGACGAGGTGCGCAACAATCCAAAGGTCAAGGAAGCCTATCTCGGGGAGGCGCATTGATGAGCGAGGCACAGGAAGTCATGACCGAAACGGCAAAGGTGCCGGATGTCGAAAATTATTTTTCCGTCAAGGACATCCACTCCTATTACGGCGAATCCTATATCGTTCAGGGTGTAAGCTTCAGTGTTGCCAAGGGCGAGGTGCTGTCGCTGTTGGGCCGCAATGGTGCCGGCAAGACATCAACCTTGCGCACGCTGGCAAGGCTCGACAATCCTGAATTGCGGAGGGGCGAGATATGGCTCGATGGCCAGCCGCTTCACACGATGCGCGCTTATCAGGCAGCCGGACTCGGCGTCCAGCTCGTGCCCGAGGACCGGCGCATCATATCCGGTCTCACGGTCGAGGAGAATCTAATCCTGGCGCAGGTGGCCGAGCCCAAGGGCTGGGAACTTGAGCGAATCTACGAACATTTTCCGCGTCTGGCCGAACGTCGCCAGCAGGAAGCTACCACCATGTCGGGTGGCGAGCAGCAGATGCTGGCCGTTGCCCGTGCTCTCGCACGTGACATCAAGATACTTTTCCTTGATGAACCTTATGAGGGCCTGGCTCCCGTCATTGTCCAGGAGATCGAGGGCATTGTTCGCCAGATCCGCGATATCGGCATCACCACCATCATCGTCGAGCAGAATGCGGTTGCGGCATTGCGCCTTTCAGACCGCGCAGTGATCATGGATACGGGCCAGATTGTCTTCGCCGGCAGTGCCAAGGAAGTCCTCGACAATGAGGAATTGCGGCACGAATATCTGGCAATCTGAGGCAGGCTTGTTTCGCAAGACCAGTTCGGCGGATCAGATATTCAGCCGAACATGAACCGGCACATGGTCAGACGGCTTTTCCCATGCTCGGGTAAAGCTGTCGACTTCAACACTGGCCAGCAGATTTGCCGCTTCCGGTGACAGCAACAGGTGATCGATGCGAATGCCGTTGTTTTTCTGCCATGCACCTGCCTGATAGTCCCAGAACGTATAGACCTTGTCGGCGTCATTGACGCTGCGCAGCGCCTCGGTGAAACCTAGATTGCAGATCCGGCGGAAGGCTTGGCGGCTCTCCGGCCTGAACAGCGCATCACCTTCCCAGGCCTTCGGATCATGACAGTCGCGCGGCTCGGGAATGACATTGTAGTCGCCCGCCAGCACCAGCAACTCTTCCAGTTCCAGTCGATCGCGTGACCAGTTTTCCAGCCGCGCCATCCATTCGAGCTTGTAGGGAAATTTCTCGCTGTCCACCGGATTGCCATTCGGAAGATACAGCGACACTACCCTCAGCGCTTTGGAGCCGACGGTGAAAACGCCCTCGATGAATCTGGCCTGCTCGTCGCTTTCATTGCCCGGCAGCCCGCGATTCACCTCGTCAAATGGCAGTTTGGAGAGGATTGCCACCCCGTTGAAGCCCTTCTGGCCATGGGTTTCGACATTGTAACCCAGCGCCTCGATCTCCATTCGCGGGAAACCCTCGTCCACGCTCTTGATTTCCTGCAGGCAGACAATGTCCGGACTTGCCTGGCGCAACCATTCGAGCAACCCGTCAATTCGGGCCTTGATGCCATTTATGTTCCAGGTAGCTATCTGCATGGGCTGATTCCTTTTGCGCAGATTCAGTCATGACGGCCCCGCCTTTGCAATGCAAAGCCCCAGTTGCTGCAGAAATAGATCATTTCCACTGAATAATTGCCTTGATAACCAGTTTTGCGATTGCGCAACCGGAATACACGGTTAATGTCCATTCGTTTTGCAAGGCTCAATCGACGTCTAGAAGCGATTGGCCAGGAACGTTGGGGTTCACGCAATACACAACCGAATGGGGAGACTATCAATGTCTGATGCAACAATAGGGAGCGTTGAACAACTACGCGACCCGAACTATACGCCCGCACTATCAAAGGCCATTCCGCTTGGAATACAGCATGTGTTGGCCATGTTTGCCAGCAACGTCACGCCCGCAATCATAGTTGCCGGGGCGGCCGGATTTGGATTCGGATCCAATTCGCCGGACTTCCCGAACATGATTTACATGATCCAGATGTCCATGCTTTTCGCTGGCATCGCAACCTTGTTTCAGACAATTGGCATGGGACCGATTGGTGCCAGATTACCTATTGTTCAAGGTACCAGTTTCGCATTTCTTCCAATAATGATTCCAGCGGTTGCTGGGCAAGGCGTAGCTGGTCTTGCCGGACTGATGACCGGTGTGATGATTGGTGGCATATTCCATTTCTGCCTTGGATTTGTGATTGGACGGATTCGATTTGCGCTTCCACCACTGGTTACGGGACTGATCGTGTTGATGATTGGTCTGGCCCTGGTTCGCGTTGGTATCCAGTATGCTGCTGGCGGCGTACCAATGATGGGCAAGCCGGAATTCGGATCGACGAACCAATGGCTTCCGGCTATCACCGTGATTTTGGTTACCCTGGCGCTCAAGTTTTTCACCAAGGGTATGTGGTCTGTCGCTGCAGTACTGATCGGCCTTGTAGCGGGGTATGTTGTTGCGCTGACCATGGGTCAGGTCAATTTCGGAAACATTGCCCGTGCGTCTATGTTTGAACTTCCGGTTCCGTTCAAATGGGGATTTGAGTTCAACTCGGCCATCGTCATAGGCATGTGCTTCATGGCGGTTGTCTCAGCTATTGAAACAGTTGGCGATACCTCCGGCATCACCAAGGGCGGTGCTGGACGTGAAGCGACGGACAAGGAAATTTCCGGAGCCACTTTTGCTGATGGTCTTGGAACAGCGGTTGCCGGCGTGTTTGGCGGTTTGCCGAACACTTCCTTCAGCCAGAATGTCGGTCTCATTTCCATGACAGGCGTCATGAGCCGCCATGTTGTTACTTTCGGTGCCATCTTCCTGATTGTTTGCGGATTGATCCCCAAAGTGGGTGCCATCGTGGCCACAGTGCCTATCAACGTGCTTGGTGGTGGCGTGATTGTCATGTTCGGAATGGTCTGTGCTGCTGGCATCAACATGCTGTCCGAGGTGAACTGGAACCGCCGGAACATGGTGATTTTTGCCGTGTCGCTTTCAATTGGACTGGGTCTGCAGCTGGAACCAACAGCACTCCAGCACGTAGGCAAGACCGCGCAAATTCTGCTGACATCCGGCCTTCTGCCATCGGCAGCAATTGCGATTCTGTTGAATCTGCTTCTTCCCGAAGATCTGGATTGAGATTGAAACTCCACAATAAGGCAAAGGCCCGGGAGCGATTCCGGGCCTTTTTCATTTTCCAAATTGAAATTGTCTCAGACGGAAAAGCTGGTTCCGCAGCCGCAGCTGGCCACGGCATTGGGATTTCTGATCTGGAAGGACTGACCCATCAGGTCATCGACGAAATCCACTTCCGAGCCACTCATATATGGAACGGAGACCGAATCGATCAGCACGGTCGCCCCATCGCGCGAGATCACGAGGTCGTCTTCCTGTCGGTCATTGGCAACAAGGTCAAATTTGTACGAAAAGCCGGAACAGCCTCCACCCTCGACTGATATGCGCAGGGCGTCCTTGCCGGTTTCGCCCGACAGTATTTTCGCGATCCGCTTCATGGCAGCATCTGTAACGGAAATGCCCGAAGCCTTGGTCTGAATATTCATAGCGGCAACTCCATGGCGATTTGCGTGCTTGCTGTTGTAAATCTATGCCTCCCACGCAGCGTAATCAAGCAGCAGGGCCATGAAGGCCTGTTCAATAGCGCGCATGATTGCGCTATGAAGCAGCTTCAACAGCGGCGTGCGGGCAAAGAGGCGGATCACGTGCCAGACAATCACGATCAAGACCGGATCGACGACATATCCTTTGGGCGTGACGGACTGGCGGATTTCGCCACCCACGGCAATCAGAGCCGGGGCAGGTTGTTTTCCGAACCGGCGTCGCCCACAAGGACGCCATATCAACGCGACCGTGACCGCATCATCCACTCAACCGCCTTTCGCCGCCTCAAGCACAAGACCCAGGTCTTCGTCTATCACGAAGGGGATCACTATCGCACAAGGCTGACGCATTCCATCGAAGTGGCCCAGATCGCACGCTCCCTTGCGCGTGCCTTTCGCGTCGACGAGGATTTGGCGGAAGCGCTCGCGCTTTCCCACGACTTCGGCCACACGCCCTTTGGCCACACCGGCGAAGATGCGCTGGACGAGTTGATGGCGGAATGGGGCGGTTTTGACCACAATGCCCAGTCGCTTAGAATCGTGACCAAGCTGGAGCGTCGTTACGCGGAATTCGACGGGCTGAACCTGAGCTGGGAAACGCTGGAGGGTCTGGTCAAGCACAATGGACCGCTGGTGGATGCGACGGGTGAGGGCATCGGTAGCCCCGTGCCGCAGCCGATTCTCGAATTCAACGCATTGTACGACCTCGAACTTGCAAGCCATTCCTCGCTCGAAGCGCAATGTGCTGCGATTGCCGATGACATTGCCTATAATGCGCATGATCTCGATGACGGTTTGCGTGCAGGCCTCTTTCAACTGGATGATCTTGCGGAAATTCCGCTGGTCGGCGACATGCTGCGCGCTGTGCGCCAGCGCTATCCCCATCTTGATGCCAGCCGCACCACCCACGAAATCGTTCGCCGCCAGATCACGGCGATGGTCGAGGATGTGATCACGGAAACCCACAGAAGGCTGGATCGGCTTGATCCGCAAAGCGTTGAGGACATCCGCGCTGCAGGCATTACCATTGTCAGTTTTTCAGGCGAAATGGCCCGGGCAGAAAAGGCCATCAAGGCTTTTCTTTACAGCCACATGTATCGCGCACCAACGGTAATGGAGGTCCGCGTGCAGGCAGCCCAGGTGGTTCGTGACCTTT
Organism: Nitratireductor sp.; assembly: GCA_020441795.1. GTDB lineage: Bacteria > Pseudomonadota > Alphaproteobacteria > Rhizobiales > Rhizobiaceae > BOKV01. Next base: position 1,458 of record JAGRLM010000028.1, on the reverse strand, counting down.
TCAAGGCCTATTTTTCAGGCGACGCGCAGATGCCCAATGAATGGGGCATTGACTGGCGAACCACGGCAAGCCGCCTTGAGGAACCAAAACGCGCGCGCCTCGTTGCCGACTTCCTGGCGGGAATGACGGACCGTTACGCGATTTCCGAACATCAACGTTTGTTTGACGAGACACCGGACTTGCGATAGGGCAAAGCTGTTCCCCCAATCTTTGTCAGTATCAGAACCATGAGGGCGGCTTTCGGTCGCAAACCCCGATGAATATTTTTTCCCAGTTCGAAAACAAGATCAAACAGATTGTAGAAAACCTTGTTTTTGAAGGAAAAGAAAAGCCGGACCTGAGCCGCATCACCGTCGAAACGCCGCGTGACCCCTCGCATGGTGACCTGGCAACCAATGCCGCCATGGTGCTGGCAAAGCAGCTTGGCATGAGCCCGCGTGATCTTGCGGCACAGATTGCCGAGCGCCTGGTTGACGATGCCGATGTGACGGAAGCCAGTGTGGCGGGCCCTGGATTTATCAATCTGCGGCTGTCGAATGCGTTCTGGTACGCCCATCTTTCACTCATCCTCAATGCAGGCGAGGGCTATGGCGCAGGTCTCGTTGGCAATGGCCTCAAGGTCAATGTCGAATATGTCTCGGCCAATCCGACCGGACCCATGCATGTCGGTCATTGCCGTGGTGCTGTTGTGGGCGATGCGCTTGCAAACCTTCTGGCTTTTGCCGGTTATGATGTAACCCGCGAATATGTGATCAACGATGCCGGTGTGCAGATCAGCGTTCTGGCCAATTCCGTATTGCTGCGCTACCGCGAGGCACTGGGCGAGGATATCGGGGAAATTCCTTCCGGGCTCTATCCCGGCGACTATCTGGTGCCGGTCGGCGAGGCACTGGCGAGCCAATGCGGCGAAAGTCTTTTGACAATGGCCGAATCCAACCGCATGGCCATTGTCGGTGATGCTGCCGTTGACGCGATGATGGCGCTCATCCGCACCGATCTTGAAGCTCTCAATGTGCACCATGATGTTTTCTTCTCGGAGCGCACCTTGCACGAGAAGCACAATGGTGTTTCGGAGATCGACCGGATGCTGGAATTGATGCGCCAGCGCGGCTTCGTCTATGAAGGCAGGCTGCCACCACCCAAGGGCGAACTGCCCGAGGATTGGGAAGATCGCGAACAGACCTTGTTCCGCTCCACGGAAGTGGGAGACGACATGGATCGCCCATTGGTCAAGTCGGATGGCAGCTATACCTATTTTGCTGCCGACGTTGCCTATTTCCAGAACAAGTTTGACCGTGGTTTTGAGCGCATGGTCTATGTGCTTGGCGCTGACCATGGCGGCTATGTCAAGCGGCTGCGCGCTGTAGCCCGTGCCATTGCAGGCGACGAAACGGTACTGGACGTACTGCTTTGCCAACTGGTCAGGCTTTTCCGCGACGGCGAGCCGGTGCGCATGTC